>CAZMKY010000177.1:0-2495 GCA_964566835.1 uncultured Rhodobacterales bacterium | reverse complement strand
TGGTCGGTCACAGTTGCCCTGCGACCATCCGGGTGATGTCGCCCAGACGACAGGAATAACCCCACTCATTGTCATACCAGACATAAAGCTTCACCTGCGTCCCACCGACAACCATGGTGGAGCCGGCATCAACGATCCCGGAGCGTGGGTCATTGGTGTAATCGGCGGAAACCAAAGGTCTTTCCTCATACCCGAGAATGCCCGCAAGCTTTCCAACCGACCACGATTTCAGAAGCGCGTTCACCTCTTCAACGGTCGTTTCGCGCTGAACCTCGAATACGCAATCCGTCAATGACCCGTTCAAAACCGGAACGCGGACGGCCATGCCATTCAGGCGCCCCTTCAATTCTGGATAGATCAACGTGATCGCCGTGGCAGACCCCGTCGACGTCGGAATGAGCGAATTCAAAGCCGATCTGGCGCGGCGCGGGTCTTTGTGCGGTTTGTCGACGATGGTTTGGGTGTTTGTTACGTCGTGGATCGTCGTGATTGAACCGTGCTTGATGCCAAGCTCTTCGTGGATGACTTTGACGACCGGTGCGAGGCAGTTCGTCGTGCAAGAGGCCGCCGTCACGATGCTATTGTTCTGCGGATCATAGTCGTCGTGGTTGATCCCGTAGACGATGTTCAGGGCAGACCCATCCTTGACCGGGGCAGACACGATGACTTTCTTGACGCCCGCGTCGAAGTAAGGGCGCAGGGCGGCTTCGGATTTGAAGACGCCGGTGCAATCGACGACAACGTCGATATCAGAGAGATCGAGGTCTTCGATCCTTGCCTGTGCGCTCATCGGAATGGCGCGTCCGTCCACGATCAGCCCAGTTTCGTCGTGGTCCGCCGTTTTGGTCCAGCGCCCATGCACCGTGTCGAATTCCAGCAATAGTGCGTGCTGCGCGATGTCGTTTGACAGATCGTTCAGCAAAACGATGTCGCCACCGGCGCCGGTCTCCAAAAGGTCCCGAAGAACCAGTTTTCCGATCCGGCCAAGGCCGTTGACTGCAATATTGGGCATGCTCTTTCCTCTGCCGTCGCGCTTCAGCAAGAGCGGCTTACCCGGACCAGTGGCCCGGGCAAGTGAAGTTTTTGTAACACGCTAGATTGCGCGATCCACGGCACGTGCGCCGGCAGAGATATCTTCGCCAACGCCCTCAAGCGTGTTGCAACCGGCCAAGCCCGTCAGAAGGGCAATCAATAGTGCGGCCTTGCGCATGATCAGTTCTCCTCAAACCACCAGACGTCCGGCTGGAATCCGATCCAATCACCGTACATCGGCAGGTTATCGGCTGGAAACCGCAGTTCGTCCACATGCGCCAGCCGTGAAATTGGCGAATGCCATGTCGGAATGACATAACGGCCACTGGTCAGAACACGGTCCAACGCACGAATGGCGGCGCGGTAGTCGTCCTGTGTCTCGCTCACCAGCATTTCACCGATGATCGCATCGACAGCCGGGCTCTTGATGCCCATCCAGTTGCGGCTGTTCTCTGTATCGGCGGCTTCGCTGCCCCAGTAGAGGTATTGCTCATTGCCGGGCGACAAGGACGGCACGCCGCGCGTGTACCACGTCATGTCGAAATCGAAGGCCGCCGTACGTTCCTTCATCTGCGCGCTGTCCATCGTCGTGACGGTCGGAAAGATTCCCAAGCGTTCTAAGGAAGCCACGAAGATGTCCGCGATCTGTTGCGGCTCATTGGCCGTCGTAGACAGGAGGATCTCGAACGTGAAGTCTTCGCCCGCCGCGTTTTTCAGGATGCCGTCCTGAACGCTCCAACCAGCGTCTTCCAACATCGCGGAGGCGGCACGGATCGCGCCGCGGTTTCGAGCCGTGCCGTCGCCTTCCGGCAAGACATAGCCTTCCATCGCCCCGGGCAGCAGGTGGTCGGCATTTGCCTCGAGCAGCTCTTTGACACGACCTTCGGCCGGTCCGGGGTTCATGCTGAGGACCGAGTTCGAGAAATAGGAGGTGATCCGGGGCAGGGGGTCACCGTTGATCGTCTGGTTCGCGAACTCAAAGTTATAAGCCGTGATCAGCGCTTCGCGGACGCGCCAGTCCTGAAAGATCTCGCGACGGGTGTTGAACACCATGCCTTTCATGCCGGTCGGACGCTCATGCGGAATAATGGATTTCACAACGTCGCCCCGTTCAACGGCCGGGAAGTCGTATTGCGTGTCCCACTTCTGGACATTGGTCTCGCGCATCGTGGTCAGGATGCCGCCCTTGAACGCTTCGAACATCGCCGTGCCGTCGGCGAAGAACTCCATGCGGATTTCGTCCAGGTTGTTCTTGCCGCGGTTGACCGGCAGGTCGGCGCCCCAGTAGTCGGGATTGCGCTTCAGCGATACGTATCGACCAGCCTCGAAGTCATCAATGACATACGGCGCGGACGAGATGGGGATCAGGTCCGTGCCGGATTCAGCAAAATCGACACCGTCCCATTGCGCTTTCTTCAGGATCGGCCGGAGCCCCATGATCAGCGGCAGTTCATCGTCTTCCG
>CAZMKY010000176.1:0-14715 GCA_964566835.1 uncultured Rhodobacterales bacterium | reverse complement strand
ATGGCGAGGTTCAGCGCGACGGCCAGACTGGTGCCGGTCGCACCAAGCACTCCAGATGTCCGAATTGCGCCGATCAGAAGGCTCAGGCCAATGACCGGAAGAAGGATCTCTCCCAGCGAGATTACAAAGCCCCAGACAGTCGCCCCAAGCGGGCTGGATCGGCGGGCCAATCGTTCCTGTAGACGTGCAAACCACGTCGGCCCTCGAACGATAAACAAAAGCGCCGCAATCAGCATGCCCAGAACCGGCAACGCGCGATCTCTTAGAAGCGCCCGTTCGGTCTCGCTTGCCAGGTTGCGCCGGACTTCGCGCCCGATGTCCGAAATCGTCTCTTGCAACCCTGCGAAGGCATCGGCCCAAAGAGCGGGATTCAAAGGCGTCCCGATCAGTTCAAAGAATGCGTCCGCCTGCCGGTCGCGGATTTCGCGGTCGATCTGGGAAATCAATACGTCTGCGCGGGCAAATGCGGCTTCGGCCTGCACCTTCGGCGCACTGACTTCGGCCAGTTCCGAAGTCAGATCCTCCCGCCGTGCGGCCACGTCGTCCGGTTCACTTTCGCCGTCAGCGGGCGCTGGCCCCAAAGCATCAAGTTGCGTCTGAAGCGTTTCGATCCTTGTACTGTTGACCCCTTGTGCGCCCAACAAACGCTGCCGCCAATCCGCCAACTGCGCTCGAAGATCGGCCAAAACAGAATCCGAAATCGCTTGCTCGGAAAGCGCTGTTTCCGCTCGACTGGCGGTCCGATCCCATGCCTCAAAGTCGACTGCGCCACTGTCCTCTTGAGCAAATGCCGCCCCGACCCAAAACAGGGCAAGGCCAAGGACAATGGCAAGGACGCGCATCAGTCTTGGAAAACCGATGGAAGGATGCGGCTGTCACCCTGCATCCAATCCGGGACCGGCAAGCCTTTTTCCTTCAGGAATTCCGGATTGAACAGTTTGGATTGATAGCGTGTGCCGTAGTCGCAAAGAATGGTGACCACCGTCGAGCCGGGCCCCAGATCCTTGGCCAGCCGCATGGCACCGGCGACGTTGATGCCCGATGATCCGCCGAGGCAAAGGCCTTCGTGCTCCAAGAGGTCATAGACCAAAGGCAGCGCCTCTTCGTCCGAGATCTTGTAGGCATAATCGACATCCAGACCTTCCAGATTGGCCGTAATGCGCCCCTGACCGATCCCTTCGGTTATGGAATTGCCGCTCGGGTTTTCGTTGGGCGTCATCAGACCATAGAGGCCAGAGCCATATGGATCGGCCAGGCCGATCTTCACGCCTTTGGGCTGCAGCACCTGCGCCACACCGGCCAAGGTGCCGCCGGACCCGCAGGAGCAGATGAAGCCATCTACCTTGCCGTCGGTTTGGTCCCAGATTTCCGGTCCAGTGGTGTCGATATGGGCCTGACGATTTGCAACATCGTCGAACTGGTTGGCCCAGATCGCACCATTCGGCTCGGACTGGGCCAGACGCTCTGCCAGACGCTGCGAATACTTAACGTAGTTGTTCGGATTCTTGTAGGGCACAGCTGGAACCAGAACCAACTCTGCACCGCAAAGCCGGATCATGTCCTTCTTTTCCTGGCTTTGCGTCTCGGGCATGACGATGACGCATTTGAAGCCCATCGACGCGCCTACAAGCGCCAAGCCAATGCCGGTGTTACCCGCCGTGCCTTCAACGATCGTGCCGCCGGGCCGCAGATCGCCGCGGGCAACGGCATCGCGAATGATAGACAAAGCGGCGCGATCCTTGACCGATTGGCCCGGGTTCAAGAACTCCGCCTTCCCTAGAATATTTGCGCCAACGGCGTCCGAAGGGCCTTTCAGCCGGATGAGCGGTGTGTTTCCAACGCTGTCGGCAAGATCGGTTTTGATTTGCATGGCCCATTCCTTGTCTGTTGAAGCAGGTCTAGGCCGGGGGAGCGTATGGTTCAATGGCTCGCGCGCAATCGATCCCTGTTTGCAGCCAGCCAGTAGGCTGTCAAAACCAATGGCCCGGTGTCCGCTTCTCCCGTCGCAATCATCTGCATGAGATGATCCAGACTGATGACGCGACTTTGGATGTCTTCCGCCTCGGTCTCGACGCCTTGAACTCGGCGGTCCACACCTGACAGGTCCACAGGCGCGACGAAGGAAAATAGAAATTCGCTCAGGACACCGGGCGATGGATAGTAGCGCGCCACGGGATAGAGCTTCGTGACTTCAAGACCGGCTTCTTCCAGGGCTTCCCGACGCGCTGCTTCCTCTGGCGTCTCGCCCGGATCAATCCGGCCTGCGATAGGTTCGGCACACCAAGGCTGCCGGTCCCCGCGCACATAAGCACCATAGCGGAATTGTCGGATCAGCAGAATTTCATCGCTCACTGGATCATAGGGCAACACCGTAACGGCATCTCCGCCAACAAAGGCTGCCCGAGACACAACCGGGCTGTGCCCACCGTCAAACTTCGGGAAAGACAGGTCGTCTTCCTGAACGGCGAAGAAGTTGACATAGGGCCGTCTGGTCTCATGAACATTGAGGTCTTGCAGAGACGGCAAATCACCGAGCGACTGTTCTCGCGGGGTTGAGCGCGCGCGCAAACGGCTGGCAGCGCGGCTGCGGATCTGTGGAAAGAGGGCAGCCGCTTCTGTCGGGGCCAACTTTCGCTCAAGATCCATATACTCGTTCGCGGCTTCCGCAGTGAGCGGCCCGTGCGTTGCCATCCAGTCGTCCAGTGACCACGGGCCACCGGCCGACCAGAGATCGGCCTCCGGCAAATAGACCAGCGCTGGTTCCTTCTTTCCGCCGACATCGACTTCCACCAAAGCCGGCTGATATCCGAACCCCATCTCGTAGAAATCCATGCGTCGCATCGCGTCGGCGGAAACTCGAACGACTATGCCAGGCGCGACCTGACCCGGATCGACCCGCACCAAGGGGAAGTTCTGGCCGTCCGCGGTCGAGATTGAGTGGTCTTTCAAGACAGCGGCTTTTCCCGAAACTGGCTCGCCCGCCACGACATTCAACAATGGCGCGTAACGCAACGTCCCATATAGGAAAATCTGCTCCAGCTTCTCGGACATCGACGGGTCTCTAGGACCAGCGACGTGCAAAGAATTCCGTCAGAAGACCACCAAATATGCCTCCGACGATCATGGTGCCGAGGACTTGGTTGTCATTCATCAGAAGCGCGTATTCCAGCATGAATTCGGCCATCTTCTGAAGCGCCTGCATCGGACCATCGAACCAAAGCTTGACGGCGCGGTCATACATCTTGAGGCCGCCCCAGAGAAGCAACGCCCAGAACGTAGTGGCCGCAACCGTGGTCAGGCCATAGCCAATGGACTGGCGATATGTTTTGCCAGCGCCCTTACCCATCAGATTCCACCCCATCAGCAAGCCGATGAAAGCATTGATTGGGGACAGCATGCCAGTGGGCGTGCCCTCCGGCAAAAGAGGTTTCACAAGATCAGACACGAACCATGCCAGCACGGCAAAAAGGATCGCACCTACCAGTTTTCCGCCTGTGGGCATCTGCTCTATCCCGGTTTTGTCACCGTTATCTGCGTTACGTCGCAGTTTCCGCTCGAAAACGTTGCCGCACAAGATGTCAGATAGAAATTCCACATTCTTCTGAAGCGATCGTCGAATCCAAGCAACGCCACTTCTTCCCAGCGATCATTGAAGTCGTCGTGCCAGCGCCGGAGCGTTTGCGAATAGCTCTGACCGAATTCAATGGACTTCACAACGCCCAGACCCGCCTGCTCAACCTCTTCGCGCAGCACGCTTGGCGACGGTAGCATGCCGCCTGGAAAGATGTATTTCTGAATAAAATCAACACCTCGCTTGTAGACCTTCCAGCGGCGGTCGCTGACTGTGATGATCTGCAAAGTGGCATTCCCACCGGGCTTCAGGCACTTGCGGAGCGTCTCGAAATAGACCGGCCAATACTTCTCGCCCACGGCCTCAAACATTTCAATCGACGCAATGCCATCATATTGGCCTGTCTCGTCTCGATAATCCTGCAGCTTGATGTCGACCTTGTCTGACAGCCCGGCCTTCGCGATGCGCTCGACAGCATAGTCGTGCTGTTCCCTGGAGATCGTCAGTCCTGTGACGCGCAAGCCTCGTTCGCCCGCAGCGTATTCGGCAAAACCACCCCAGCCACAGCCAATCTCCAGCACGTGATCACCGGGTGCAGCACCCATTTGGTCCACCATGGAGGCAGATTTCTGGATCTGTGCTTTCTCGAGGCTTTCCTGACCGGTCTCGAACTTGGCCGAAGAATACGTCATCGTATCATCGAGCCAGAGACCGTAGAAATCATTCCCCAAGTCATAGTGGTAGCTGATGTTTTTCTTAGCTTGGCGCCGTGAATTTGATTGCAACCAAAAACGGATATTCTCAACCGCGCGGACAAGCCCCATGCCCGGAAAGCCATCATACATCTCTTCATTGTCGGCATGGACGAGATCCATGAAAGCCTGAAGATCGGGCGTGGACCACCAACCGTCCAGATAGGCTTCACAAAATCCAAGATCCCCTTCGCGGATCAGACGCCCGAACAGGTCGGCGTTGTGAATCTCAACCTCGGCCACCGGCCCTGGTCCCTGTCCGTCCGCCCGAAAACGGCGCCCATCCGGCAAGACAAAATCCAACCGGCCATGCGCCATGTTCTTCGCCATTGAGAACACGCGCGTGAAATATCTTGGAAGGCCGTCTTGGCCGTCGGTGCTGGTTATCGCGTCCATTGTCCCGTCTCACTCCCCACGTGCCGAATACCCTAGCGGTCTTGTCACGCCGGACAAGCCCCTCAGAAGTCACGATTCTCGTAGGCTGCCAAGGCGCGCTGCCGCCCGTCTTCGGCGGTCACAATCGGTTTGGGGTAGTCGTCGCTTGCCGACATGTTCCACTGCTGCGGGATAGCATCGAAATAGGAAAGCGCGTCGGCTGCGGGATTTCGGTAACCTTCGGCGATCCAATTGGAAGTGTAGGCACGGTCCTTGTCAAACTTGTCCAGTTGCGTGACGGGGTTGAATACACGGAAGTAGGGCGTGGCGTCAGGGCCAGACCCCGCCGACCATTGCCATCCCATTGCATTTGAGGCCGGATCCCAGTCAATCAGGCAATCGGAAAACCAATCTAGCCCAACCCGCCAATGGGTCAGCAAATGCTTGGTCAGATAGCTCGCGACGATCATCCGCGCGCGGTTGTGCATGTGGCCGGTCACATACATCTCGCGCATGGCGGCATCGACAAAGCGGATGCCGGTGCGCCCCTGTTTCCACGCCTTCACTTCCTTAAGGCGTTCATCCTCGTTCCAGGCGAAACTGTCCCACTTCTCGCGCCAGTTCGAAGACGTGATCCGCGGGGTATGCCACACAAGATGATAGGCAAATTCGCGCCAGACGAGTTCTTTCAGGAAGGTCTCCGCCCCCGGTTTACCCTCTTCCAAAGCGCGGATGCCCGAATGCCAGCAAGACCGGGGAGAGATTTCGCCCCATGCCAGGTTCTCGCTCAAACGCGATGTGCCTTCCACGGCAGGCAAATCGCGGTTGTCCGCGTAGCGTGCCACCTTGTCCCGGATGAAAACCGCCAGTTTTGACTGCGCGGCTTCTTCTCCGACGGCCAAATGTGGCCTGACGACCTCTGCTCCACGCACCATTGGGCCAGCAAGGTTCCAATCCGCAGGATCTTCACTTTCGGGCCAAGACGCGGGGGCTGGGATGGTCTTTGGGCGCTGTTCCGCAGGCGAGATGTCGCGGTTCTTCACCGCTTTCCAGAATGGCGTGTAGACTTGATAGAAACCGCCCTGCCCCGTCTCGACCGTCCATGGCTCAAACAGCAAGTGCCCGGCGACACTAGCCGCATCAATTCCATCATCCGAGAGGCCAGATTTGACTGCCTTGTCGCGTGCCACCTGATCAGGGTCATAGGCACGACTCCAGCGGACTGTGTCAGCGCCTGTCTCATTGGCCAACTCTCGCAGCACATCCAGCGCCTTGCCCTTCCGAAAAATCAGCTTTGAGCCGTGTTCGGACAGTGTGCCGGCAAAATGCTCGGCTCCAAGACCAAAGCGCCAGAGCGGGCATGCGCCATAGGTCTCGAAAACCTCGTCCAGAATGAAAACGGGGATGACAGGCCCACCCGCTTTTATCGCGCTCAGCAGGGCTGGATTGTCGGTCAACCGCAGGTCCCGTCGAACCCACCAGATTACAGGCTTATCAGTCATCCCCGGCCAGATAAGCGACTAGACCGCTTGGACAAGGCGCCGGGCGCTTTTCGGGGGGCCGCCACGCCACCTGCGCGCTTAGAGAACGTGATCCAGAGCCCGGATCAGACGGTCGACCTCCGCTTCGGTCGTGTAGTGTGTGAAGCTGACCCTGAGGACCCCTTTCGCAGGGTCGACGCCCAAGGCCTCCAAAGGACGCACGGCATAAAAATCGCCGCCGCCCGCGCCGATGTCATGCGGGGCCAGTGCCGTCGCCAGATCTTCTCCGGGCCGGTCCGCCTCAATTGCAACGGTTGGTGCGCGACGCGCGGCGTCGCGCGGGCCCAAAAGCCGAACAGAATTCTTACCTTCCAGATACGACAGCAACGGCCCCAGAAGTGCTGTTTCACGCGCCCGCATCGCGTCATGGACCGCTTGACCGCGGCCTCTGGCATCCGCATGCGGTAACCCAAGGTGGGAAAACAACGTGTCGACATAGTCCGCCATGCCCGCAGACGCTGCGACTTGCGCGTGATCCGGGCCAGCAGGCGTGAAACGCTTGTAGAGGCTACCCGCGTTGAAATAATGCCCTTGGTTCGGCAACGTCTCTCCTAGTGCGCGCCGAAGGACCATGATGCCCTGATGCGGGCCGTATGTCTTGTACGCTGAGAACAGGTAAATATCTGCGCCCAAGCTCCCGACATCCGGAAGTCCGTGCGGCGCGTAGCTGACACCATCGACGCAGACCTTCGCACCGGCCGCATGGCAGATCTCTACAATCGCGCGGACATCGTTGATTTCTGCGACGACGTTGGAGCAATGCGGGAATGCAACGAGTTTGACCCGCTCATCCAGAAGCACCTTCAGATCATCAAGATCAAGATGGCCGTCGTCCCGCATCTTCCATTCACGGACTTCGAAACCTTCATCGGCCAAACGTCTCCAAGGACCAGAATTCGCTTCGTGATCCTGATTGGTGACGATGATGGCATCGCCGGGCGTCATCCACTGTCGGAAGGCCTGCGCCAAGACGTAGGTGTTCTGCGTCGTCGACGGCCCGAAACTGACTTCGTCAGTCTCGACGCCCATGATGGCGGCCAGACGCAGTCGCGCTTCATCCATTTCTTCACCAGCAACCCGACTGGCATCAAACGGTCCGTAAGGCTGAACTTTGCGCTCTCGGTAGAACCGCTCCAATCGGTCGGTCACGAACTTGCAGGTGTAACTGCCTCCGGCGTTTTCAAAGAATGCCAGATCGGCCAGAGAAGGCTCAGAGAACGCAGGAAACTGGCTGCGAACGAAATCAGGATCGAGTTGCATTGTGATCTTTCCGAAGGTCTAGCCGTTTACGTCGACAACAACGCGACCCTGCACGCCGCCGGACAAGATCTCTGCCCCAAGGCGCGGCAGATCATCCAGTGTGGCCGGAACCACCATGGCTTCAAGCTTGTCCATCGGCAGATCTTTGGCGACCCGTTCCCACGCGCGTAGGCGTGCGGGCGTCGGCTGCATGACACTGTCGATGCCCAGAAGGTTCACGCCCCGCAGCAGAAACGGGATGACCGTTGCGGGCAATCCTGCGCCACCGGCGAGGCCCACTGCAGCAACTGATCCGCCGTACTTCATCTGCCCAAGCACACGCGCCAGCATCGCGCCCCCCACGGCATCGACACAGCCCGCCCAGGTTTCCGTCTCAAGCGGACGCTTCACGGTTTCGGCAATCTCGTCGCGCGGCACGATCCGCGAAGCGCCCAAGTCTTTCAAATAAGCTTCAGCCGTTGCTTTGCCTGAAACGCCGGCGACCTCGTATCCGAGATTGGCCAGGATGGCCGTTGCAACAGACCCGACCCCGCCGGTCGCGCCGGTCACGAGGACTTCGCCCTTGGCGGGCGCCAATCCGTGATCCTCCAGCGCCATAACCGCAAGCATGGCCGTAAAGCCGGCAGTACCAACCGCCATCGCTTGCCGGGTCGTTAGCCCGTCCGGCAATGGCACCAGCCAATCCGCCTTCACACGCGCCTTTTCCGCGTAGCCGCCCCAGTGAACCTCGCCAACGCGCCATCCGGTCAGAACGACTTTGTCACCGGGGGCGTAGCGCGGATCATCGGACGCCTCGACAGTTCCGGCAAAATCGATCCCGGGCACGTGCGGATACTGACGCACAAGACCGCCGCCGGGACCGATGCAAAGGCCATCCTTGTAGTTGACGGTTGAGTACTCGACCGCGACGGTCACATCTCCATCGGGCAGTCGACCCGCGTCAATCTCCTGCACGCTTGCGCTTGTTTTGCCGTCTTCGCTTTTTTCAACCAGCAACGCTTTCATGCCTGCCCTCCCGTATTGCCTTCAGCCGTCCAATGCGGCGGTATCAGGCGGAACATATGCGCGTTCTTCCCTGAAAGGCCAGCGGCCCGCGTTCCGCACCCGTCACGCATCATCGGGCATAATGAAAAGATCCGTATCTTCAGGCTTCGCGCCCGCCGCCGTCAGCATTGCGTGCACCTGCCCCCGGTGATGGGTCTGGTGGTTGAAGAAATGCATGACACAAAGCGCCATCGGTCGTTCGACATCGCGTCCCAATGCGCCTGAAAACCAAGCCAACTTGCCTGCAAGCTCGTCTTCCGAGACTTCGCCCGCCCATTCAATAATGCGATCATCAGCGTCTCGCCTTGCCGAAGCAAGTCGATCCCAGTCGCTTTCCCAAGCCGCGCTGGACGGAATGCCGACGTCCGGGGGACTCCAGCCGTCGAAGCGGGACATCCAGATCGTGTCGCCCCAAAGGAGATGCGAGAATGTTCCGCGGATCGATCCGAAAAATGCACCGCGGTCTTCCTCGCGTGCACCTGCCGTCAATCCACCCGCCGCAGCGTAAAGGCTTCGGTTTTGCCAGCGGTTGTAGCGGGCCATGGTCAGAACGTAGTCGGGCGAAATCACAACTGGACCTCCTCTGTGCACACGGCTTTCAGATCAGCGGAGGGCGAAAGGGTCAACTGGCGAAGACATGCAAGGTCCAGAATGCCTCTTGAGACCGCTCGATCTCTGCCCTAGCGTCTTCGGCGGTAACTTAGGGAGATACCGAGTGATGACCTTCAAAAAACTCTGCCTCGGCGTGTCCGTGGCTGCACTATCTGCCTCCGCAGCTCTGGCCGCTGACGAAGAGCTCGTGATTTTCGATTGGTCCGGCTTTGAAGAAGACGCCTACTGGGCAAAATATGCCGAAATTCATGGCGAGAGCCCGACTTATGCGTTCTTCGGTGAAGAGGACGAAGCGTTCCAGAAACTGCGCTCGGGCTTCAGAGCGGACGTTGCGCATCCGTGCTCTCAGTCGGTCGACAAATGGCGTCAGGCCGGTTTGATCGAACCTTGGGATCTCTCGAAGATCCCGAACTACGAAACCGTCGCCGAGCAATACAAAACAGCTGAAATTTTCACCGAGAATGGTGAAGTTTACTTCATCCCAGCCGACAACGGCGCAACCGCCATCGCTTGGAATACGGATGAGTTGAGCGAAGATGACGTAAAATCGCTGTCGATCTTCGTCGACCCGCAATACGCAGGCCGCATCTCGCTTCCGGACAACGTCGATGATGTGTACTCGCTGGCTTATCTCGCCACCGGCACCACGGATTGGACGCAAGCCACACAAGAGGACTTCCAGCGTGCATCCGAGTGGCTTCGTCAGGCCCACCAGAATGTCCGCGCCTATTGGGCCGATGGAGCCGAACTCCAACAACTGATGGCGACGGGCGAAGTCCTTGCCGCCTGGTCCTGGAACGAGATCCCGGTCCAAATGGCTGCCGAAGGCCTGCCCATCGCGTTTGAGCGTGAGCCTGCGGAAGGCTCTTCCGTCTGGTTCTGCGGCTACGTCAACATGGTTGACGGCCCCGGCTCTGAAGATAAGGCGCACGACTTCATCAATGGCTGGCTCGACGCCTCGGTCACGGAATACATCGTGACGGAATGGGGCTACGGCCACTCCAACACCGCGGCCATGGAAGGCATCGGCATGGAGACACTGGAAGAAGTCGGTCTGGCCCCAGTGGATGTGCCGCTTCTGGCACAGCTTCCGATGGACAACCGCTTGCGTGAAGCCATGGTCGCCGAGTTCGAAAAGATCAAAGCCGGCTTCTGATCCAGACTGTCAGACAAAATGGACTGCCGCGTTATCGTGACGCGGCAGTTTTCTTTTGGGATAAGGGCGTTCGGTAGAACTTTCGTCGGAACGGACGAAAAATTTCGAGTGTCTAAGTGAACTGACAGCCGGTCTCGTTCGTAGACTAAACGAATATGAGGATTTGGGCATGACAGATATCATCAACATCCTGCTGGCACTGACCAGCATTGGCCTTGGCGCCTTCGGCTGGTTGGCGCCGCGATACACCATGGATCTTCTGGATCTGCGTCCGGACGGATCAACGATGGGCGTCAGTGAAATTCGCGCCGCGTCCGGGGCACTTTTCATTGGCCTTGGGCTTGGCGCAATCATACTGGGCGAACCTCTGGCCTATGCCATGATCGGTTTTGCTTGGGGCGGTGCAGCGATTGGTCGCCTGACGTCGATCATCGCCGATGCCGACCCGACCCGGCAGAAATACACGTTCTTCGGGATAGAGGCCGCCGTTGCCATCGCCCTTCTTTGGATCAATCTCGCCTGACATGCGCTTCGCTTTGTAACGTGTTGTTTATACAGCGAACTGCGCTTCGCTTCTTAATACATCACCGGATCGCGACGGACAGATTGCCATTGAAATCGGCGTCGCTGCCGCTTACATCTGACGCGTTCCTTCGGGGACTATGGACATAAACGCGCTCGTAATAAGCGGATCGGACCCGGGGGCGGTACCCGGCGGCTCCACCAAAATCCTTCGTTTGGGGATCACGGGGCCGAAACAGGATCGACGAACGTCTAAAGGTGTTAGCTTTGTCTCGGTGAGATACCACCGTTATCGGTTCACCTAAGCTAGTTGCAAACGACAACAAAGCTCCGATGGCAATGGCTGCTTAAGCAGTCGGAACTATCGAAATCTAAGCCCTTGCGCCTAGCAGTGTAAGGCGGGGTTCGCAGGCACCTGGCAACAGAAGCCTGCACTTTCCTTCAAAATTGTAGACTGTAAGCGCCGCCCTTCCGGCTATGTCATACCTGCTTTTCATCGCCCCCGAATCTCTCGTAGTGTGGACGCAGTAAGCGGGGACAGTATGACGCGAACGATCGACTATGGCGGCCTAATGCATCGCGCAATGCGCGGTCTCATTCAGGACGTGCTGAACGACGTCAGCGAGAATGGTCTGCCCGGCCAGCACCATTTCTTCATCACCTTCGACACAATGCACCCGGACGTCGAAATCGCCGATTGGCTCAGCGATCGTTATCCGGACGAGATGACCATCGTGATGCAGCATTGGTTTGATAATCTGGACGTGACGGATGAAGGCTTCTCGGTCACGCTAAACTTCGGTGACAGCCCAGAACCGCTTTACGTGCCTTATGACGCCATCCGTACCTTCGTGGACCCATCCGTCGAATTTGGCTTGCGCTTCGAGACACAGGATGACGAAGACGAACTGGATGAAGACGATGCGCCAGAGCCAGAAAGCATCGAAGTCGAAGAAGACGAAGCGCCGAAGGATGCGGAAATCGTCAGTCTCGACAGCTTTCGCAAGTAGCCACAGGATCGCCAGAATTCACTGCTAGAACGGTTTCAACCAACGTTGAGACGACCACGCAGATGTTCTTTCGCAACTTGAAACCCAAGCCAGATCAAGCGTTTGAGACAACGCCCGTTCACGTCATGCTGCCTGTTCACCTATCGAGTCAGGATGCCGCGGCCGCTTTCGCAGAACCCTTCGGACGCCAACTGGCAGCGGCAAGTCTGGGCCACGTAACGGACGCACAAACGCGCAAGACACCGCTTGGTGTTTCTGAAGGCTATGACCTTTTCATTGCGCTTCGCCGGACCGATGATGAGACGCTTTCCGACGTCATTCGCATGCTCGAACATCTGGGTGCCCCGAAAGGATCGACGCTTCGCCTTGTGGACGGAAGTATGTCGCGGCCGTTCGGCCGTGCTGTGGGCATGGAAATCAGCGTCGATGCGCGCCCCGGCACGCATGATACACGGGTTCGACGATTGTCGCGCGCTTGCTCCGAAGTGGTGGGCGATGTTGCCATGCTTCAGGGCTCTGTCACGCTGCAGGACAGGATCTCGTTCTACTTCTATGGCGTTGATTTCGAGACCATGCGCGAAGGCCTGGCAGAGCGTATGCGCAATCACCCCCTGCTCTCTGGTGCGACGCTTCGCAAGCTGTGAACCTGAGGCACACACCGCCTGATTGAACCATGCCGCGACGCCGCGTATAGCTTGCCCGGACAAGACCACCGGGGAGAGCTTTGAGCATGGCCGATACACGCACCGAAACCGACAGCTTTGGACCACTTGAAGTTCCATCGGATAAGTATTGGGGCGCTCAGACCCAGCGCAGCCTGATGAATTTCCCGATTGGCTGGGAACGCCAGCCTGTCGCCATCGTGCGGGCCCTCGGTGTGATCAAGCAGGCCTGCGCGGAAGCCAACAAGGCGGCTGGCGCGCTTAATGCGGACAAGGCAGATGCAATGATCAAGGCCGCGTCTGAAGTCGTCTCCGGCGATCTGGATGACCACTTTCCATTGGTCGTCTGGCAGACGGGCTCCGGCACGCAGTCGAACATGAACGCCAACGAAGTGATCGCAAACCGAGCGATCGAGATCATGGGCGGTGTGATCGGCTCCAAGGACCCGGTGCACCCCAACGACCACTGCAACATGGGCCAGTCGTCGAACGACACCTTCCCGACGGCCATGCATATTGCCACGGCAATGACGGCACGCGATGTTCTGCTGCCGGGACTAAAGAAGCTGCACACCACGCTTGAGGAGAAGGTCCGCGAGTTCGATGGCATCATCAAGATCGGCCGGACGCATACGATGGATGCGACCCCACTGACCCTGGCACAAGAGTTCTCGGGCTATGCCCACCAGCTTGCCAAAGGGATCGAGCGTGTCGAAGCGTCCCTGGGCGACATCTACGAACTGGCGCAAGGCGGCACGGCTGTTGGCACAGGCCTAAACACCCGCCCCGGCTGGGGTGAAGAGGTCGCGGCGAACATGGCTCGCATCACCGGGCTGCCCTTCGTGACGGCGCCAAACAAATTCGAAGCTCTGGCCGCGCATGACGCCATGGTTGCCATGTCGGGCGCTTTGAAAACCGTTGCCGCGTCTCTCTTCAAGATTGCCAACGACATCCGCCTCTTGGGCTCCGGCCCCCGCTGCGGACTTTATGAACTGCTTCTGCCTGAGAATGAGCCCGGCTCGTCCATCATGCCGGGCAAGGTAAACCCGACCCAGTGCGAAGCCATGACGCAAGTTTGCGCCCATGTGATTGGCAATGATGCCGCCGTCGGCATGGCTGGCAGTCAGGGCCACTTTGAGTTGAACGTCTACAAGCCGATGATGGCCTACAATGTGCTGCAGTCCATGCAACTTCTGGGGGACGCAGCATCCGCCTTCAATGACAACTGCGTCGCAGGCATCCGTGCCAATGAGACCCGCATTGACCAACTGATGCGGGAAAGTCTGATGCTGGTCACGGCCCTGGCGCCGACCATCGGTTATGACAACGCCACGACGGTCGCGAAGACAGCGCACAAGAACGGCACGACGCTGAAGCAAGAGGCGATCGCATTGGGCTTCGTAGATGAAGAGACGTTCGACAAGGTCGTGCGGCCCGAACAGATGATCGGCCCCAAGGCTTGAGCGGCGCGCCGATCAATCTGAACAAAGTCAGAAAAGCCCGGGCCCGCAATGCGGCCCGGCAAAAGGCCGACGAAAATGCTGTCCGGTTTGGTCGCACCAAGGCCCAGAAGAAGGCGGAGGACCACGACAAAGCCCGCGCTGCGCGCCACCTCGACGAGACGCGGCGCGAGACATGAGCAAACGTCCCGTCAAACGCTCGCTCACCCTCAAGGGACATCGCACGTCCGTCTCACTGGAAGAACCATTCTGGCGCGCCTTTCGGGCCTTGGCTGAGCGTCGCGGAATGGCGTTGAACGAGCTTGCTGCCGAGATTGATGCTGCCCGCGGCACGGACTGCGGGCTTGCCTCTGCCATCAGGCTTTCGGTGCTGGACGACCTTCAGTCCCGACAGGATGAGGTCTGATTACGCCTCGATGCGATCAGCCGAATTCCGTCGCGTGACCTGACTGTCAAATGCGCAACCGGCGTTGGCCGGGACCCATCCGTTCGGAAGACATGGGCGCCCATCAATGTCGCGATCACCACCACCGCTTCTGTCATGGCAAACCCCGCGCCCGGGCAAATCCGCGGTCCGGCCGAGAATGGCAGGTAGTGCGCCTCTCGTGGGCGCAGATCCTCCCAGCGGTCAGGACGAAAGTCGTCCGCGTCATCCCAATGGGCTTCATGGCGATGAATATGCCACGGCGAAATGACGATCTGACTGCCAGCCTTCACCTCTCGTTTCCGGAATACATGATCCTCAGCGGC
>CAZMKY010000175.1:0-4847 GCA_964566835.1 uncultured Rhodobacterales bacterium | reverse complement strand
TAAACTGAAAGGCAGGCACGGGATCCCTCGCAGAGGTGCGCACAAGTCGCAGACGTGACCGAACAGCCTCCTCCATGCCCCCACCCCGGTCCGAGCGCCGCCATCCGCACTCAAGCCCCCCTTGCCCTCTGTCCCCCAGCGCCTACCCTCTTCCTCATGCGCTATGCTCTCGCCTTCATCACGCTCGCCACACCTGCCGCGGCATGGGACTTTCAGCCCCTGCCCGTCTGCACGCTGAGTTTTGACAACGGCAAGGCCACCGTCCGCGTGACCTATGACCCGGCCGAGGCCGAGCCATATGCCATCACGCTGGACCGGCGGGATCAGATGTGGGTCGATGCGCCGGTCTTTGCCCTTTGGTTCGATGGCCCGGCACAGGCCATGATCCGCACCGATCGACACAAGCTCTCCAACAACGATGCGCGCCTGACGGTCACCGACAAGGGCTTTGACAACGTGCTGGGCGGCATGGCGCTGAACCATGTCGTGACAGCCATGCTGGGCGATCAGATTATCGTCCTGCCTTTGATCGGCGCAGCCGCAGAAGTCGAACGCTTCCTCGCCTGCCGGGCGAACCCCGCGCTCTGAGCATCTGCGCTTTTTTTGCCACAAGAGACGGGTCTGAAATCGCGGCGCAAACGACTCATTGCGTGGCGTCAACCTTGAGCGTAAATGCCCGCCATCCGGGCGTGAGGCTCCGTCCGGCGGCTGCAAGCGCGACCCCGCGCCGAGAGTGCCATCCTCCTTCAGGACAACAGAAATATGTTCCGCATTGCAACCGTCGCTGCCCTTGTCGCGGCAGCGCTCACCGTGCCAGCACAGGCTGACACAACTGAAGGCATCGTCGCGATTGTCGATCAGCGAACCGGCACGATCGTCATGACAGACCGCACCGTCTGGACCCTGCCCCTCGACATGATCGAAGCCCCCCTGAACGCCGGCGACCGCATCCTGATCGACTTCGACAGCGCCGGCGAAGACGGTCTGACGGCCTATAACGGCATCTGGACCTTGGCCAACGTGCTGGCCGCCGACCACGACGGCGGCGCATAACGCGCCCCACCGGGCCGGCCGGATCTTCCCGGCCGGTCGCCTTACCTCAGAACGTGCACCGAACAGGTGGCGTGTCGCACGACACGAGACGCGGTTGACCCCAGAAGGAACCGTGACAGCCCGGGCTTGTGCGATGACATGACGATGCAATCGGCCCCGATCTCTTCCGCGAGATCGAGGATGGCGATGGCTGCCGGCTTGAAATCGACGCGGGCGTCGATCTCGGACCGTTCGCCGACCATGTGGCGCAGTTCCGTTAAGGCACGCGCCCCGCGCTCCTTGTTCAGATCCGCCTCGGCAAGATCCGGGATGTAAGCCGAAATCGGCTCGATGGACGTGATCGCCGTGATCCGCGCATTCGCGTCCGTCGCGAGGTGCAGCGCCAGGTGCAATGCCTGCACCTGGCTTTCTCCGTGATCCGGGGCGATTGCGACAAGTATATTGGAATACATCGGGCGTCCCCTTTCGGCTGTCCTAGCGGATAACGTGCACCGAACATCTGGCGTGACGCACGACCCGCGCGGCGGTGGAACCAAGCAGAATATGTCCCCACCCCGGCTTGTGCGATGCCAGAACGATGCAATCGGCCTCCAACTCTTTGCTGAGATCCAGAATGGCTCCGGCGGCTGATGCGTATGTCACGCGGGCGTCGACGCCTTCACGGTCGCCGATCAACTGCCTGAGGCCCTTCAGCGCCTCTTCTCCTGCCGCTTTTTCGAACCCTTCGGGGATGGATGCCGCAATGTAGGTGGCGATCGGCTCAATCGCCGTGACGGCAGTGACCGTTGCCCCTTCCGAGGCCAAGGTCTGCGCGACGTCCAGCGCCTTGCTTTGGTCTTCACCGTGGTCCGGTGCAATCGCAACGAGGATGTTGTTGTACATGAGTGTCCTCCTTTTCCCGTTTGACCTCATCCAAACAGGAACCGGGGCACGTCGCTTTGATCTGGAACAAAAAATGGGCCGAACCCCAAATTTCGGGATTCGGCCCACGATCCGAAGAAAGGCGGTCAGATTGGACGGTCGGTCCGCACCGTCGCGTGGACCCGCCCCGTCACGGGGTCCGGCCATGTCAGACGGATGTGTGCTTTATCCGCCCCCTCTTCGGTCGTCACAAATGGCATGGCAAAGACGGATGCCCCGCCTGCCGCCTCAATCGCGCCTTCAGCGACAAGCCCAGTGACCTCGCGTGCGCGGCCGCCAAAAGGCAGGAAGCCTGACGGGTCGATCAGCCAAGACGCTGCGGGCGTTGCCTGATCATGCTGCACAACCACAGGGTTGATCGTGTTCTGCCCGATGCCATTGAACGTATTGCCCTGAAACAGAATGTTGCGCGCCAGACCCGCGTCTAGGTCTGCAAAACTGTCGTCGACGCGTTCGATCCGGTCGGTCGTGCCATTCAGCGACTTGAACGTGTTTCCGGTGACAGACAGGCCCTGCACGAAATGCCCTGCGCCAAATGGCTTCACCACCAGCCAGGAAAACCACGGCGCGGCATCATTGACCGTGAAGATGTTGCCAGTGATCGTGAGCCCGCCGAACGAGAACTCCGAGGAAAAATCAGGCGCAGCGTCGTGCTCGTTTGTCCACTCGACAAAGCAGTTGTCGATGTAGTTCCCGGTGATGACCGACTTCACGTTGGGATAGGTGAAGACCAGCCCCGGCACACGCGGCCCGTCCGTTACGCTGTCGCCTTGGAACCAATGATTGCCGACGATCAGGTGCCCGTTGCCATGCAGAACCATCGTCGTGCCGAACCGTTGGAACCGGTTGTCTCGGATCTTGGCGTCATTGGCGTTGATGTTCAGCGCGAGGCTGATCCGATCCGTGGCCGGGACCGATTGTTCGTCCGATCGGAACTGGCAGCGATCGACCTGAAGGTCCTGACACCCCCGTCCGTGGCTGGTGATGGCCCGGTGCAGCGGCTTGATGAAGGCGCAGTCCGTCAGGTGCATGGTCTCGCCCGCAGGCGCCAACAACAAACCGCTGGCCAGTCCGTTGCAGCGGAACTCGACATCCGCGATCACAAACTGGCTAAGCTTGGTGAAGCCCGAGAAATCCAGCAGGTACTTGAACCGGGTGAAGGTGTAGGTTTGGCTGCCCGGCGCCGCATAGAGGGGCTGGGACAGCTCAACAGTGCCTGCGCCCGGGTTCACGGACGTCACGTAGACTTCGCGCCCAACGCCGGTCCCGTCGACCTTCGAGCCGACAGGCACCCCACCCGCGTCCGCCACACCTGTCAGGCGATAGGCGTCAGACGGGTCATAGGCCGCCGTCCGGGTCGTGACATCTGGCGTCCAGTTCGCGCCACCCACGGCGTTGATCTGACCATTTCGGATAACGCGCCGGATCTCAAAACTGTCCAGCGTTGCCACCGCCGCTGCCATGTCGATCGGCGCTTCGATCTCGATCCGGCGGCCGCCAAGGTCCAGCCCATCGTGATCCGAGAAGTACAGAAGCGCTTGAAACGCCTTCTTCAGCGCCGTCGTCTCATCCCCGAAGGCATCGATATAGGACGGGTAGTCAAAGCGGTTGCGCAGAATGACCCGCTTGTCTTCTGGCATCGTCAACGTGCCGACAAAGCGGAAACGGCTGTTCAGGAACGTGTTTTGTTCCAAGCGGTAGAGGCCTTCCGGCACCAGAACACCGCGCCCCGCCGCCGCTGCATCGGCGGCCAGAAACGCGGCACTGTCATCGGTGACACCGTCGCCCAAGGCGCCAAAATCGGTGACATCCACCCAATCCATCATCTTGCGATGGAAGATCGCGGTCACGTCCTCGATCCGGATATCGTCAATCCGCACGACGCCGCCGGTCGGCCCCGTCAGATCCAGACCGAAATGCCCATAGAGAACGCCGTCGCCCCAAATCATGTCGACGCCAGTTCGCGCACCCGACCCAACGATGGCCGTGACTTCGACGATGTCGCCATACCCGGTCAGGGCGGTGCTGGCGCCCGTGGCAGGCACACTGCCCACCAAGGCATCGCCGGGGCCACCGGCAAAGCCCGCAATCCGGACGGACGGCAAACTGCCTGAAACCGCCTTCAGGCGCACCGTGATCTTCAGATAGCAACCGGGCAGGATCGGCGTCTCGCCCATGTATCTCAGGCGCGTGACGCTGGCGGTCTTGACCAGCTCCAGACAGGTTCCGAAATCGGCATCGCCGGGAACGACTGCGGCATTGGGCGCGCTGGCATAGGTTGCGCTGCCCGGCGTGCCATCTTCGCTGGACCAGACGGCCAACCCGTCTTGAAACGCTGGCGGCTCCAGCACCAGTCCGTCTGTAATGGCCTTGTTCATCTCAGATCCCCTTTCCGGTCGCACCTCGGCGTCGGAAGGGGGATGTAAGCTCAGATGATTAGGCGGGCATTAACCATGCGTCCGGTGGGCTCGACGGGGACTCAGGCCCCCAATTGCGGCGCGCCAAGGATCTGTACGCCGTTGATTAGCCAGCCATTTTCGCTCTGGATCATTTGGTAATCCAGGACGTGCAAGGTGCCATTCTGGTCTTGGATCATCACTTTTTGCCAGATGAAACCGTTCACCTCGCGCAATTCGAGGTAGGTGACATCGCCCGGTCGCCAGACCATCGGATAGCCTTGCCGCACCATCATGCCAAAGCGATCCGGCGTCCCGAACAGACCCTGAATGTTGGGTGAAGCAAAGGTGAAAGCGCGGGCGAAATCGTCCGCCTTGAACGCCTCGAACTGGCTTTGGATCGTGTTCTCGATGGCAGGATCTGGCGACATACCCCCTTCTGCCCAAGCGCCGCCCGGCCCGAAAACGGCCACAGCC
>CAZMKY010000174.1:0-3342 GCA_964566835.1 uncultured Rhodobacterales bacterium | reverse complement strand
AGACGTCATGCTTTTCAAGATCAAGGGAACGTCTAACCGCCGGTCCTTGTGGTAAAGCGGCATGCCAACGTCGGCTCCCTGCAACACGCCGGTATGCTTTAACCCAAGGGGTTCACAAATCCGGTCTTGCAAGGCCTGATCGTAGCTCAACCCAGTCACAGCCTCGATCACCGCACCAAGGAGCTGATAGTTGGTATCGGAGTAATGGGACCTGCCGCTTTCGGGCGCAGCCGGCGGCGGCAGCGCCTTTGTCATCTGCAGCACATCACCCAGATCGTAGCTGCGATCTTTCCCCTGTTTCAGATCATGGGCCAGGTCGCTTTCGTAGTAATCTGCCAGACCGGATGTCTGGTGCAGCAGTTGTCGCACGGTCAGCGCTGGCCCGTAATCGACCCCTCTCACCACGTGCAGTCCTGTAAGGTCTATACCGGGCAACAGGCTCTGCACGGTTTGGTCCAGCGTAACGTGTCTCTCGTCAACAAGCTGCATGATCAGCGCTGCCGTATACATCTTGGTGATGCTCGCAATCGGGAACCGCGTGTCGGGCGTTGCGGCTCCCGCGCTCCCTTTGAAGTCCACCCGACCGTCGTAGGAGGCGACCCGCAAAATGATCCCATGGGTGTTTGACTTGCCCGCTTCCTTGTCAATGAGGGCCTGCAGGCTTTGAGTAAGTTCCATCGGACCTCTCCTATAATCTGGTCGCACTCAACCGCGCTTTTGAGCCGCTACCGCTTCGCCCTTGAAAAGAAGCGCAAGGCCAATCGCGATGAACCAGGCAATTGCACCCAGACCGAAGACGGCACCTGCGACCTCACCCAGCGGCGGCAGAATTGTCAGAAACCCGCCCAAACCTGTAAGCAGGCCAAGCCCGGTGACAATCTTGCCAAATGCACGGTGCATAAGGCCCGCAAGGCTGACGCAGAAGATCCAGACACCCCCGGCAATTTCATTGCCGCCACCAAGGCCAAGTTCAACCGCATGTAGGGCTTCCCAGATCCGAACTGCCGCATCGAAATCATTCGGTGCCAAAGCCATGACTCTTTCAGTGGCCACGTTAGCAATCATACCCGCGCCGAGGACCAGTGTGGTCCAGATCAGACCAAAGGCCATTGAGGTCGTGCCCCACTCGGGCGATATGTGCTTCAACCGGATTGCCAATGCGACGACAAGCAAGGTCAGCGCCAATGCATTGACGATATAGATCACAGTGTTCCAGGTGATCATGAGCGCCGGATTCTCAACGGTAGCGCTGACCACAGTGGCCGAGTCGATCTCGTTCGTTCCAAACCCCATCTCCGCCATTACGGTGACGAGCAGGGCAAAGCCAAAAAGATAAGTGGCCGCGCAGGCCAGGGCGGCTACTCCGCCAATGCGTTGCATAGTCATGATTTTTTCCTTGCCGTTCGTAGTTTATGAATACTCGCCGAGCGCGTTGTGGCGAGGCTCTGTTCAAAGTGATCTCTCAGATGCCGCGTGCCATGCCGCTCGCCGACCATGTCCAAGGCCAGCGCGCTCAGGAAAAAGCGGGCAGGCCCGCTGATGCATCGGGGCGTGACCCGTGGAAGAAGCTGCAGGGCGATCCCTCGCAGCATATCGGGCAGGAAGGTCACCCGCGAAGGTTTGTCCAGGCAGGTAAATGCCAGTTCGGCCAATTCCTTTTGGTCAAAGATGTCCGGTCCGCCGACATCCAGCCATGGGACACCGTCCTCAATTGCCTCGACCGTTGCCGTCGCCAAATCCGCCCCGTGGATGGGGTTGATCCGTTTGCTGCCGTCACCAAACAGCCAGACCCGCCCTGACTGCGCCATCGTCAGGAAATCGCTCATATCCGAGAAGTATCCTGTGGGCGCAATGATCGTGCTGGCGATGGCCGCACGCTGCAACTCTTCCACAAAGGCGGATTTTGCGGCGACCATCGGGACGTGCGCCATCTCTTCCGCACGTAGCACGTGAATATAGGCAAACCGACCGACACTTGCCCGCTCGGCCTCGCGCATAAGGTTGAGGTTGGCCCGATAGTCTACGTCCCAGTAATCCAAACCGTCGATCTGCCGGGTGATGCCCAGACTGGACACAACCAAATCTGTTCCCGCCATGACGCCCGTGATCGAAGCAGCGTCAGTTGCCTGCGCTTCGATCAATTGGTCGGCCGCGATGGACTTGGCTTGGGCCGAGTTGCGAACAAGCGCGATAACATACCAGCCCCGCTGCTGAAATTCGGCGCACAGAAAGCGCCCAAGATAGCCTGTTGCACCCGCGATGAAGACGCGCTTCATAGCAGCAACTTGTCCCAGCGAATTGATGGTTGCCCGCGCTTTCATTGCTTTTCCTTTCTCGTCTCGGCGTCGAGAAAGCAGATAGCGGGTCTGATGCGGTCACGGCATGACCGCAGGTCTCAGCGAATTGACACTTCGTAACAGATTGCGGTCAAGCCGCCTGATTGAGGTAGGCAGTTGGGCTCAGACCCGTCCAGCGCTTGAACGCCCGAACAAATGAAGAGGCTTCAGAGAAACCCAGAAGGTACGCGGTTTCGTTCACAGTGACCTTTTGACCGCCCAAGTACTCCATGGCCATCCGGCGGCGCAGATCGTCATGGATTTCCGCGAATGTGATCTCTTCTTCTTTCAGGCGTCGATAGAGGGTCTGACGGCTCATCGCGAGGTCACTCGCGACCTTATCCATTGAGATCGTGCCTTCGTGCAGTTTCGGCAGGATTTGCGCTTCAATCTGCGCGCGTATGGTTGTTTCGGTCTGCAGCTTTGCAAGCATCTCATCCGCATGGCGCGTAAAGATGCCGAACGCGTATGCGTTTCCAGGCTCGAACTGGGTCTCAGGGCTGTCCCAAACTGGATGGATCTCAAGCGCATTGCGTTTGGCATTGAACTCCACAGGCACTCGGAACAAATCAGGATATTCGTTTGCGTGCGGCGGCGGCGGATAGGTGACCTCCATCGCAATTTCAAATGTCGCGTCAGGAAAGGACCTGCGGAATTCACTGATAAACCGTGCAAAAGACACCTCCGACCAGTAAGACATTTCCGGCGGCAAGACGAGATGATCAACAATCCAAAGACCATCCGCTGTGCTTTGCAATTCGTACCGATCGACCCCTCTTGGTAGCTCCACATCGCCCATCAGATGCAGATAGCGGTTGAGTTGCTCGAATGAGTGGCGCAGCGATGCAGACGTATGAACGATCTGGCCGACGACCGACATCGTCTCCAGCTTCGAGTCCAGCGCGTGCCGCAGCAACAAGGCCGTATCGCCGGTTTGCCTGATCGCAGCGCCGATCATCGTCTGATATGCGGCTCTCGGGATACGGTTGTCCTGGTCTGACAGATC
>CAZMKY010000173.1:0-2894 GCA_964566835.1 uncultured Rhodobacterales bacterium | reverse complement strand
TCGCCGAGTTCCTCGAGGAATCCTAGGGCGTCCGGGATCGTGCGGTCCCTGTTAACGCCGTAGGTCGGAATACGCTCTTCGGCGAGACCTTTCAGAACGGGATGCTCCAGCCGGCAAGGCGCGCACCAACTGGCCCAGAAGTTCACAAGCTTGACGCCCGGCTCGTCCAGCGTGGCACGATCAAAGCTTGGCAGCGGTCCCAGTTGTTCGGCCTCGATCATCGGGGCCGGGCCGCCGACAAAAACGGACGGCAGCGCGTCCGGATCTTCGCGAAAAAGCGCGCCGCCCACCAAACCGGCGAAGCCCGCGAAAATCACAATCGGCAACGCGACCAGCGGTTTGATCTTAGCCATTCTTGCGACGTTCCATTTCTTCAAGTGCTGTCTTTGCAGACTTGGCCTGCCGTGCACTCAACCAGACAATGACAGCCAGCAAGGCGAGCGAGACGATGTAGGCAAGGCTCACCTCAAGCGCGTATTTCCCCAGATCCGGCATCAGGATGCCCTCTCCCTCAGTTCCAGCGCGTGTGTCCTGCGACGCCGGATCTCGGTCCGTGTACGCAGGAGGACAAGCGCGATGAAGAGGATGACAAAAGCGGCAATGCAGACAAGAAGCGGGAAGTAGAACACGTCTGCCACGTTCTCTTCCTTGTCGAGTGACAGGGACGCGCCCTGATGCAGGCCTTGGTTCCAGAAGTTCACCGCATAGCGGCTTAGGATCGCAAACACCGAACCCACGAGGCAAAGGACGCTTGTCAGGTCTGCAGCGGTGTCGGGGTCTTCAATCGCCTGCCAAAGTGCGATGTAGCCAAGGTAGAACAGAAACAGGATCAGGAACGACGTCAGACGCGGATCCCATGCCCAGAACGTCCCCCACATCGGCTGCCCCCAAATCGCACCGGTAAACAGTGCGATCAATGTCATCGTAACGCCGACTGGTGCCGCGGCCTTGGCAGCCAATGCACTGACGTGGTGACGGCGGATCAACCAGATCAATGACGCCACAAGCATCATGGCCCATGCGTTGATGGCCATCATCGCCGACGGCACATGCAGGTAGATGATCTTGACGGTCGAACCTTGCCGGAAGTCGTCGGGCGTGAAGAAGAAGCCCCAGACCAAACCGATCACCAGAAGCGCCCCACCCAAAGCAAAGGCAGGCCCGACGACACGGTCGGTCGTCGACATGAAACGGCGTGGATTGGCATATTCCCAAAGCGACATGGTCTTGATGTATCCCTCGGGGCCCTGCCCCTCAAGTCACGACAACGCCAGCGCCCTAGCGCAGATTGACGCGCAAAGCGAGTGCGGCGGCAAATGGCAGAAGCGCAAGCGATCCCAAAGTGATACCCGTGAGCAAGATCAAGGGCTGCCCCGTGGCCAGTCCTTGGATCGACCGGGCCGTTGCTTCCGCACCGAAGATCAACGTTGGAACATAGAGTGGCAGAACGAGAATGGACAGAAGCAGACCGCCACGCTTCAAGCCAACGGTCAACGCGGCCCCGAAAGCGCCGATGACAGAAAGTGCCGGTGTGCCCAGAAGAAGCGATAGCGTCAGCGTCCAGTAGCCCTCGACTGGCATCGACAGGAACATTGCAAAGGCCGGGGCCGCGATGGTCAGTGGCAGACCAGTCGTCAGCCAATGCGCCACGGCTTTGACCGCGACCACGCCTTCAAGCGGAACAGGCGCGGTCGCCAGAATATCAAGCGTGCCATCTTCCCAATCTGTCTGGAAGATCCGGTCCAGCGACAAGAGTGACGCCAACAGCGCAGCGACCCATAGGATCCCCGGCGCGATGGAGGCCAGGCGGGCCTGCTCCGGTCCGACGCCGAAAGGCACGAGGACGATCACAATAAAGAAGAACGCCAGCGCCAGCCCAAAACCGCCACCTGCGCGGATGGCCAGTTTCAGGTCCCTGACAAGAAGAGGCCTCATAGAAACGCCTCATCGAAGACGCCGTCTGCCCTGTCTTCTGCCTTGAAGGGCCCAAGATCCAAGGTCTTTGCGTCCAGCCCCAGATCGATATGCGTCGCGATCAGCGCCGCGCCACCTTGCGCGACGTGGGCGCGAACCGCGTCGGCAAAACGCGCCACCGATGCCGCGTCAAGCGAGACGGTGGGTTCGTCCAAGCACCAGATGGGCCGCCCGGTCACCATCAGACGCGCCAGCCCCAAACGGCGTTTCTGCCCGGCAGACAGCGCCCCGCCCGCCCGGTTCGTCAGGCTTTCCAAATCAAAAGCCGCCAATGCACCGGCGGTTTCGCTTGTTCCATAGATCCCGGCCCAAAAAGAGAGGTTTTCGGCTACGCTGAGTGTGCTTTTGATGGCATCGGCATGGGACGCATAGGCAACCTTGTCTTCGCCGCCGCGGATTGTGCCTGAAAGTGGTTGCTGAAGTCCGGCGACTGTCCTGAGCAAAGTCGTTTTGCCGATGCCGTTTGGGCCGCGCAGGACCAGCACCTGCCCTTTGCTCAATCGGAACGAGACGTCTTGCAACACCGGCAAGCCGCCGCGCTGCACAGACACGCCCTCAAGAACAAGGTCTTCCATCATGCGCCCACTTTGCCGAGGTGCGCGAGCTTGTCCAGTCGCGGCACGTCAGACCGGCAGCAAAGCGGCCCCGATGCGACGCCCTTCTCCAAGCAGGACGTTGTAGGTACGGCAGGCCTGCGGCGAGGCCATGACCTCTACCCCGATGCCCGCGTCTTCCAAAGCTGTTCGGAACACTGCGGGCGGATGCGCGATCTCGGCCCCGGTCCCGACAAGCAGGACATCGATGTCTTCCGCCGCTGCAATCAGTGCTTCGGTATCGTCCCATCCGCCCCAACTGGCAGCCCCGTCCGGCAGAAGCCGCGATGCCCCTTCCAGAACCTTGCCGCCAACACGGAAGAACCC
>CAZMKY010000172.1:0-2517 GCA_964566835.1 uncultured Rhodobacterales bacterium | reverse complement strand
GGTTTGGATGTTGTCCAAGATCGGTGTCCCAAGGTCGAGTATCAAAGACTGTTTGGCGAGCTTCGAAAAGCCGGGATCAACACAGGAATCATTTCGTCGAAATTGCCGGAGGCAAGGCCGTGACTGACGCGCTGGACCGGTACGGGTTCGAGACACTGCAAATCCACGCTGGCGCCCGTCCGGACCCTGCGACGGGTGCCAGACAAACCCCGATCTACCAATCCACTGCATATGTCTTCCGCGACTCCGATCAAGCTGCCGCCCTGTTCGATCTCAAGGAAATTGGCTTCATCTATTCGCGGCTGACCAACCCAACCGTTGCCGTACTTCAGGAACGTATTGCCACCCTTGAGGGCGGGGTAGGCGCGGTCTGCTGCGCGTCGGGGCATGCGGCACAACTTCTCGCCTTGTTCCCGTTGATGTCGCCCGGGACCAATGTCGTCGCTTCCAACCGCCTTTACGGAGGCACGGTTACGCAGTTCAACAACACGATACAGCGTTTCAACTGGTCGGCGAATTTTGTTGATTTCGACGATCATGCGGCTTTGCGCGAAGCAATCGATGACAATACGCGTGCGATTTTTTGCGAGAGCATTTCGAACCCCGGCGGGTACGTCACCGACATTCCGGCCATAGCCGAGATCGCCAAAGAAGTCGGCCTGCCTCTTATCGTGGATAACACGGCCGCCACGCCGTACCTGTGTCAGCCGATCCTGATGGGGGCAACGCTGGTTGTGCATTCCACCACCAAGTACTTGACCGGAAACGGCACAGTGATGGGTGGCGCGGTCGTTGACAGCGGCACGTTCGACTGGTCCGCCAGCGGCAAGTTTCCTTCGCTCGCCGCGCCCGAAGCGGCTTACCACGGGTTGAAGTTTCACGAAACATTCGGCCCTTATGCGTTCACGCTCCATGGCATGGCGATCGGCTTGCGCGATCTCGGTTCAACCATGAACCCGCAAGCGGCGCATTACACCCTGATGGGGATAGAGACCCTTAGTCTGCGCATGGAGCGGCATGTTCAGAATGCCAATGCAATTGCCAAATGGCTGGAAGAGCGCCCCGAGGTCTCTGAGGTCACGTTCGCGGGCTTGCCAAGCTCGCCGTATCACGATCGTCAGAAAAGGGTTTATCCAAAAGGCGCGGGTGCCTTGTTCACCATTCGGTTGGCCGGTGGGTACGACGCCTGCGTTACGGTCGTCGACCGCCTGGAATTGTTCAGTCACGTGGCAAACCTCGGCGATGCGCGTTCCCTCGTCATTCACCCTGCGTCCACCACCCATCGTCAATTGACCGACCAACAGAAGACGGCGTCCGGTGCCGCGCCCGATGTGCTCAGGCTTTCCATTGGAATTGAGACCGCCGAAGACCTGATAGCGGATTTAGCGCAGGCTTTGGAAGCTGCCGGAACCTAAACGCGATCCGAATAGCGAGTGAGACCTTGGAGGCTCTGATCGTTTTGGCGACGTCAGAATGCTTGAGCTTGGCAGTGTAAAACCGAAGCATTTGCCGAGGTTAGATGCCCAGCTTTTCCAAAGTGCCAACAAGATCTTCCAAGCGGTCCTTGCGGCGTAGGTTGAAGTGGGTCAGGAATTCCTTCGTCCCGAAGGGCACCTTCTTGGTCCGGATCGCCTCGACACAGTCTTCAGCCTTGGCGACCTCGCCCTTCTGGGCGTGGATGGCCGCCGAAATGATGAAGACATAAAGATGCGGGTTGGGCGATTTCATCGCGCGTTCGGCATATCTATGTGCGGCATCGAAGTCTTCGGCGATCCAAGCCGCCAGTGCCCTTGTGCCGAACATAGATTGCAGATGCGGGTCCAGTGGGCTGAGTTTCAGCGCACGCTCCACGTTGTGATCGGCCAATTCCGAGTTGCAGAGAACCGTGTTCAGGGTCGCGTTGTTGTAGTAGCCGAACGCATAGTTCGGGTTCAGCTCCAGCGAACGATCCACCCAAACCAATCCGTCTTCAGCGTCACCTGCCAACCACTTGGCACGGCCATAGATCAGATTGCAGAAAGGATCGATCGGATCAAGTTTGACCGCTTCTTCGGCATGGATCAGCGTCAATTGCCTGTGGTGTTCAGCATCCTGCCCGAAGTGCTGAAACGCGTTCTGAAACTCGGTGTAGGACAACCCGCCATAGGCGCGGGCGAAACCCTTATCCAGACCGATCGCGCTTCGAAAATGACCGGCGGCGATTTCGTTGTCAGCCCGGTTGTAGCGATACAGATGCCGCATACCGAGGTGGTAGTGCCCCCAAGCGTCCAGATTCTCGGATGGCACATGGGCCAGCCGGTCCGCTTCGTGCATGGGCAGGCGCAATTCAAGCGCCAAGGCCAAATCGCGGGCTACGCGCGAACGCATTTCGTAGATGTCGCTCAGCTTGCCGGGAATTCGGTCCGTCCAGATCACATGGCCGTTTCTGGCGTCAGACAATTCCGCAGTAATCGCCAGACCTCCGCCGTGCCATTCAACTTGCCCTGAGACCAGATATTGCGCGCCGAGTTTCGTTCC
>CAZMKY010000171.1:0-13559 GCA_964566835.1 uncultured Rhodobacterales bacterium | reverse complement strand
GGGTTCGCATCCAAGCCAATCGGCTTTTCCAAGCTTGACGGTTTGGCCGCCCAGCCGACCTTCGACCCCCTGTCCGGCACGCTCCGTCAGATGCTCGACGGTGATTGGTGCGATGCCGTTCTCTTCGGCGGTTTTCACAATGGCGCGTGACAGCGGGTGGCGCGAACCTCGTGCCAAACCGGCAGCAAGGGCCAGCGTATCCGGGTCGAACGTACCTTCCAGACGCGGCTCGCCTGTCGTCAAAGTGCCGGTCTTGTCGAATACGACCGTGTCGATGTCGGCCAACCGCTCCAGCGCGGTATTCGACTTCACCAGCAGGCCATTCTTGAACAGCCGACCGGTCGAGATTGCAGAGACGGCCGGGACCGCCAAGCCAAGTGCGCATGGACAGGTGATGACCAGAACCGCGATGGCCACGTCTAGCGCCCGGACGGCATCCGCAATGGCCCACCAGCCCAGAAATGCAGCGGCGCTCAGTACATGGACGACCGGTGCGTAGGCGCGGGCGGCGCGATCTGCCAAGGACGCATAGCGTGTGCGCTGGTTCTCGGCCAAATCGATTGCGGCGGCGATCCGCGCAAGCGACGTGTCTGCACCTGCAGCGGTAACCTTCAGCGTGATCTGCCCCGAAAGCGTCACTTCGCCCGCCGACACGGCATCGCCGGGCGCCGCGCTCGCGGGGGTCGTCTCGCCCGTCAGGGCGGAACGATCCAGATCTGTCAAACCTTCGACGATTTGCCCGTCGGCCGGGGCACGGTCACCGGGGCGAAGAAGGATCAGATCGCCGATCACCAGATCCGAGGCCTTCACGATCTCCTCGTCCTGCCCATTCAGGCGCACGGCTTGTTCGACTTCCAATGCGGCCAAATGCGTTGCCGCCGACCGCGCGGCGCGGCGGGCGGTTTGGTCCAGGTAACGCCCGACCAGCAAGAAGAATGTCAGCGCCAGCGCGGCATCGAACCAGCCATGCTGCTCGGTGCCCAGAACAGCGGCTGCCGCCGATGCGCCGGTGGCCAGCAAAATAGCCAGCGCGATCGGCACATCCATCGAGAGCCGCCCGCTTGAAAGCGCGCGAAAGGCGGAGACGAAGAAGGGGCGCCCTGAGAAGATGACGGCCGGAACCGCGATCATGGCCGAGATGAGATGAAAGAGGCTTTCCGTTGCGCCCGCAGCGCCCGACCACACCGCCACCGACAAAAGCATCACGTTCATCATGGCGAAGCCGGCCACGCCAATTCTTGGCACCAGATCCTCGTCATCAGGCCGCTCCGCGCCGTCCGCACTGGCTGCGCGGTGGCCGGCTTTTGCCAGGGCCTCTATCAGGGCACTGTCAGCAAGAGCAGGGGCATGAACACGAGCCGTCTTGCGTGTCAGGTTAACCCGCGCATCAAGGACCCCCGGTAGAGTTGTCAGCGCACGCTCAACCGATTGAAGGCAGGCGGGACAATGGATGTCGGGCAGGTAAAGCAGATGGTCCGCCACACCTTCAGGCGGTGCGGTCGGCGCGTCTTGCTGGACGCCTGCGCAGGCGGGGCAGGCGGCGGTCATTTCCTGACCCAAAGCGAAAGCTGCGTCTGGAACGGCGTGCCGTCCGGTGCAATCGCATCGACGTCTACGCGCCACCGTCCGGCTGCAAGTTCCATCGGCACGGCAACACCGCTTTCTGCGGCGACTTCCAGATCAGCCGTTCGAGTTGGCCAGCCAACAGAAAGTTGCAGGTCAGTCGAAACCGTGTCGCCGCTTGCATTGGTGACTGTCACGGTCAGCACGCCCGCGTCATAGGTTGCATCTGCCTTCCACCCGAGCGCTTCTTGTGCGGCCCGCCGCGCGTCGAAGCTTTGACTTGCCACGTAGGAGTTCTTCACCTCGGTCCCCGGGAACGTCCGAATGGCGGAGCTCGCCATCACAAGGTTCACGGCAATGATGATGGCAAAGCCGCTGACGAACATTCCCGCGACATGAAATCCAGTCAGGCGTCGTTCCGTCATTCTGCATTCCTTCCATTGAAAGTCGTGGGCTGCGAGGCGCGGTCCCCACTGTCTTGATCTTCGACCCAAAGGCGGATGTCGCTGACATCGGCGCGCGCGGCGGCGCGGTCGCTTGGAACCGTCAGGTATACGCGGTGCAGCGCTTGGGTGTCGGCAGGGACGCTGACGACGCGCCCTTCAGCGCCTTCGATTTCAAGCGCCGCGCCGATCTCGGGCGTCACGCCAAGCGCGAAGTCGCGCGGCTCTGGCGTCTTGTTGCGAAGCCGAACGTCATAGGTGTTGCGGATAGAACCGTCTGAGAGCGTGACAAAGGTCGGGTTCCGAACCGGGGCAACTGTCAGGTCAATTTCCGAACGGATGAAAAGCAACACGACAAGCGCGATGCCGACAGCCGCCCAGAGCCCGAAATAGATAAGGTTTCTAAGGCGCAGGACATGCCGCCAAAGCGAACGTGGTGCGCCGCCTGCCGCCTCTCGCGGGGCATCGGACAAGGCGATGTAGTCCACAAGACCACGCGGTCTGCCAATCTTCTCCATCACTTGATCGCAGGCGTCGATGCACAAGGCGCAGGTGATGCAGGCCATCTGCTGACCGTCCCGAATGTCGATCCCCATCGGGCAGACGTTGACGCAGGCATTGCAATCGATGCAGTCGCCCGGGCCTTCGATATTGGTGGTCGTGTCGGGGACACCCGGCATCGCGATCTTGGGCGCACGTCCGCCAATCTGGGGCCCGGCCACGCGCAAATCGGCCGCGGCGTCGCGTCGCTTCAGACCCTTGCCGCGCGGCTCGCCGCGCCAGTCGCGGTAGGCAACCGTCAAAGTCTCGGGGTCCATCATGGCGCCTTGGATTCGGGGCCACGGGCACATGTAGATGCACACTTGTTCGCGCATGAAGCCACCGAAGACAAATGTGGTTGCCGTCAGGATGCCGATCGTGATCCAGGCGACGGGTGGCGCGTTGAAGGTCAGAAGGCTCATCAAAAGCGTCGGGGCATCGGCAAAGTAGAACACCCAAGCGCCGCCCGTTGCGACGGCGATCAGCAGCCAGAGTGTCCACTTCGTCAAAGCCAGGCGCCACTTGCGAAAGGTCCACTTGGCCTGATGCAGCTTCAGGCGTGCGTTTCGGTCGCCTTCGACCCAGCGCTCGACCAGCAAGAACAGGTCGGTCCAGACGGTTTGGGGGCAGGCGTAGCCGCACCAGACGCGCCCCAGCGCTGCGGTAAACAGGAAGAGGCCCAGACCGGCCATGATCAGAAGTCCCGCCACAAAGTAGAATTCGTGCGGCCAGATCTCGATCCAGAAGAACCAGAAGCGACGCCCGGCAAGATCCACCAATACGGCTTGATCCGGCAGGTCCGGTCCCCGATCCCAGCGGATCCACGGGGTGATGTAATAGATCGCCAGCGTCACGATCATGATGCCCCACTTCAGGTTTCTGAAGCGGCCGGACACTCGGCGTGGAAAGATCGGGACGCGTGCTGCGTAAAGGCTTTCGCTCATGTCATTCACGATTTGGTCTGTTCGCACGCCTGTTCTGCCGGAAGTGCGACGGACCATCCTTGATTTGGATCAACCATGGGTCTGGAAATGAATGGGGCGGCGAAGGCCCAAGTCCCGCCGCCCCACCGAGGCCACCACAAGTGCGAACAGGGTGTGGCCTCTTACTCGGCAGCCGGAGCCTCCTCCCCGCCGCCAAGACCGTGTACGTAGACCGCCAAGGCGCGCACTTCGGCCTCGTCGAGGCGCCCCAGCCATGGCGGCATCACGCCGAAGGGGCCCTCTGCAATCGACTTGGTCAGTTGCTCGGTGGAACTGCCGTAAAGCCAGATCGCGTCGGTCAGGTTTGGCGCGCCAAGCGTCCTGTCGCCCTTGCCGTCGTCGCCATGGCAGGCCGCGCAGTTGTCCGCATAAAGAACCCCTGCATCCCCGGCGAGAGGATCGACCCCCTCGGGGAAGGACTGAAGATGCGTGACCAGTGACGCGATCTCTTCTTCCTCCAGAATCTCACCAAAAGCCGGCATTTCCGACCACCGGGCGTCCAGATCTTCTTCGTTCCGGATGCCGTGGCGGATCGTATATGCGATCTCATCCACCGTGCCGCCCCAAAGCCAGGCATCATCCAGAAGGTTCGGATAGCCAAGCGCGCCTGCGGCGCCCGATCCGTGGCACTGAGAGCAGTTGTTGCGGAACAAGGCGGCCCCGGCGCGTGTGGCGAAAGGACCAAGTTCCGCATCGGCAGAAATCGCGGTCAATTCAGCGGCCTCGATGGCCTGCCAATTGCCCGATTGAGCGTCCTCGACTGCGGCAATGTCAGCGGCGACATTGCCACGGGTCGACCATCCAAGCACACCGGCGCTTGCTTGGCTGACCAAGGGCCATGCGGGGTAAAGGATCACATAGATCACCCCCCAGACGATGGTTGCATAGAAGGTCCAGAGCCACCAACGCGGCAGCGGAGTATTGAGCTCTTCGATGCCGTCCCAGGTATGACCGGTCGTTTCCTGTCCGGTGACGTCATCCACGCGGTTCTCACTCATTGTTCGACCTCCAGGGTCCGGGCGCAGGCACAGTCCGCGCAATTCTTGTCGCAAGGTTGGGACAGGTCGCTTATGTCCCGGAAAATGGTCTGTGCGGCATCGTCATGGATCGCGCGACTGCCGGGGCGAAATGCCCAGACAATCGTGCCGAGGAAAAAGACCGTCATCGCCAGTAGAACCCAGCTGTCGGCGATCTCACGGAGGAGAGAGTAGGTGTCTTGCATGTGTCTCTCCTGTTTTCAGCGCGACGCGTCTGGCTGGAAGGTCGAGAAATCGACCAGCGTTCCCAGCATCTGCATGTAGGCAATCAAGGCATCCATCTCGGTCAGGTCGGGCTGTCCGTCGAAGTTGCGGACCTGAGCGCCGGGATAGCGCTCCAGCAACCCGTCGATGTCGCCATCGGGGTTCACCTGCACCCGGAAGTCGGCCTTGGCCGAGGCAATCATCTCCTCGTCGTAAGGCACGCCGACCATTGCATGGGTCTCTAGCAACTCGTCGATGTACTCGCCGCTCAGATTGGCGCGCAGCAGATAGTCGTATTTCGGCATGACACTTTCGGGCACGACGGACTGGGGATCGATGAAGTGATCCACATGCCAGTCATCCGAATAGCGTCCGCCGACGCGGGCCAGGTCGGGGCCTGTGCGCTTCGATCCCCATTGGAAGGGGTGATCGAACATCGATTCCGCCGCGAGGCTGTAGTGGCCATAGCGTTCCACCTCGTCTCGCATCGGGCGGATCATCTGGCTGTGGCAGACATAGCACCCTTCGCGGATGTAGATCTCGCGCCCTGCCAGTTCGAGCGGGGAATAGGGGCGCACGCCCTCGACATCCTCGATCGTGTTTTCCAGCCAGAACAGCGGTGCGATCTCGACGATCCCTCCAACGGTGACGACCAGAAAGGACGACACCAGAAGAAGCGTGGCATTGCGCTCTAGGACCTTGTGGCGATCCAGAATGCGGGTTTTCACAGATTCAGTCATTCTTCTTACTCCGCAGGGACGGCCGCTTGGACGCGGTTCGCTTCAGGGGCACGGATGGTCATCCACATGTTCCAGACCATGATCAGTGCACCGGTGAGGTAGAGGATCCCGCCAAGGCCGCGCACGACATACATCGGGAACTTCGCGGCCACGGTGTCGGCGAAGGAGTTCACCAAGAAGCCCTGCGCATCGACCTCGCGCCACATCAGACCTTCCATGATGCCGGTCACCCACATCGACGCCGCGTAGAGAACGATGCCGATCGTCGCCAACCAGAAGTGCCAGTTGATCGCAGCCATCGAGTGCATTTCTTTGCGGCCCCAAAGCTTGGGCGTCAGGAAGTAGAGGCAGCCAAAGGTGATCAGGCCGTTCCAGCCCAAGGCGCCCGAATGTACATGGCCGATGGTCCAGTCAGTGTAGTGGCTGAGCGAGTTCACAGCCCGGATCGACATCATCGGACCCTCGAAGGTGGACATGCCGTAGAAGGCAAGCGAGGCGACGAACATCCGAATGATCGGGTCGGTCCGGATCTTGTCCCACGCGCCTTCCAGCGTCATCAGGCCGTTAATCATGCCGCCCCAACTTGGCATCCAGAGGATGACCGAGAACACCATGCCAAGGGTCGAGGCCCAGTCAGGCAAAGCTGTGTAATGCAGGTGGTGCGGACCCGCCCAGATGTAGAGGAAGATCAGCGCCCAGAAGTGAATGATACTCAGCTTGTAGCTGTAGACCGGGCGGCCAGCCTGCTTCGGCACGAAGTAGTACATCATGCCGAGGAAGCCTGCCGTCAGGAAGAAGCCCACGGCGTTGTGGCCGTACCACCACTGCGTCATCGCATCCTGCACGCCTGCGAACACCTGCACGCTCTTGGAACCCCAGAAGCTGACCGGAATCGACAGGTTGTTGACCACGTGAAGCATCGCGACGGTGACGATGAAGGCCAGGAAGAACCAGTTGGCGACGTAGATATGACGCTCGCGCCGGTTCAGGATCGTGCCAAGGAAAACCGCCAGATAGGCGACCCACACAATCGTCAGCCAGATGTCGACATACCACTCTGGCTCGGCGTATTCCTTCGACTGCGTCGATCCCAGAAGGTATCCGGTCGCTGCCAAAACGATGAACAGCTGATAGCCCCAGAACACGAACCAGGCCAGGTTGCCGCCCCAAAGCCGCGCTGCGCTGGTGCGTTGCACCACGTAGAACGACGTCGCCAGAAGGGCGTTGCCGCCAAACGCGAAAATCACGGCACTGGTGTGTAGGGGACGAAGCCTGCCGAAGTTCGCATAGCCCTCGGACCAGTCGAAGTTCAAAGCGGGGAAGGCCAGCTGAAAGGCGATGAATGTGCCCACCAAGAAGCCGACGACGCCCCAGAACGCCGTGGCGATCACGCCATAGCGGATTGGACCGTCCATATAGGCGTTCGGATCAACGACCGGCTTGGGTTCCCCCACTTGCCGAACGTAGTAGAGAAACATCCCTGCCGAAATCGCGAGAATGAGCGTTGCATGAACCGAGTAGGCGAGGTCGCGTCCCCAGTCTGCTGCAATAGCGGCAATCACGGCAATCAGCCCGAGCACCACCAGCCTAAAATACTCCATGTTCCCTCCAATGGCATTGAACCCAAAACGGGCATCTTGGAGGACGAAGTGACACGGATGCCGGATACCCCTCATTGATCTGGATCAAGGGGTCAAAGATTCTCGCCGCGATGCAGCGGAAGATTTAGATTTTAGTCGATGAAGCCGCCGTCATCGTCATCACCAGCCTCGAGGGCCAGTTCATCAAAGTCGGGAATGCGGATGTCGCGCTTGCCGGGCGTCTCGATCAGGCCATCCTTGCGGAGCGCCGTGATCTGGCGGCTGGTCGTTTCAATCGTCAGCCCCAGATGATCGGCCATTGCTTCACGCGACAAGGGCAGATGCAAGAAGACCGAGCCCGACGGGCGCGGGCGTCCTGCCGCCGTCGCCTGACGCTTTGCCAGCGAAACAAGGAAAGCCACCACTTTTTCACGGGCGGTCATCCGGCCAAGCACCACGGCCCATTCGCGCGCGGCGTCCAGTTCATCCAGCGTCATCTTGAGAAGCCGGCTGGCGATATGCGGCGTGTCGCGCACGAGCGCTTCAAATTTTGAACGCTCAAATCGGCAAAGCGTCGTCTCGGCCAAGGCTTCGACATCATACGGCGACGTCTCGCGGCCCGGTCGCCCGATGAAGTCAGACGGCAGGAGAAGGCCGACAGTCTGACGGCGCCCATCCTCCAGCGTTTTCGATATCGTGGCACAGCCCGTTACGATCGAAGACAGATACGGCACAGGCTCGCCCGCCTCGGCAAGGCGGTCGCCCGCAGCATATGTCTTGTAGCTTTTCGCCGCTTCCAGAATCTCCAACTCGTCGGTGTCGCACTCTGCGCAGACAGCGTTGTGTCGGATCGGGCAATTGCCACAAGCGATCATCAGTCGTTCGGTTACCATGCCATATAAGCTATCTATTTGGTTGATCTCGATCAATGCAGCGCGGACCGAGTGCGGCGTTAATGCCGCCATGACATATTCCGACCCCTTGCAAGCGGCGCTTTTGTCCGACCGCGTGCCCCGCTACACAAGCTATCCGCCAGCCAGTCGTTTCACCCAGCGTGTGAGCGAGGCGGCAGTGCTTCGGTGGATGGACGCGATGCCTGACGGGGCCGAAGTTTCCCTTTACGTGCATGTCCCGTTTTGCCGGAGGCTTTGTTACTTCTGCGCATGCCGGACACAAGGCACGCGATCTGATGCGCCGCTGGACAGCTATCTTGAAAGCCTTGCCTCGGAAGTGGCCGAGGTTTCGCTTCGCCTGCCAAAAGATGTGCGGATCAAAGCATTGCATCTCGGGGGCGGCACGCCGACCATCCTCTCGCCTGAGCGGTTGTTCCGGCTCTCCAACATGTTGCACCAAGCGTTTCCCATCACGCGCGACACACAGATCTCGGCCGAGATCGATCCGACCGATTGTGATCGTCCCCGTCTTGATGCCTTGGCGCGCATGGGACTTCGGAGGGCCTCGCTGGGCGTTCAGGACTTTGAGCCCATCGTGCAAGATGCCATTGGCCGGCATCAAAGCGTGTCCGACACGGCAGACTGTGCTGCAGATCTTCGGGACCGTGGCGTCACCAGTTTGAACATCGATCTTCTTTACGGGCTGCCGCACCAGACCGAAGACAGCCTGAACCGAACACTGGATCATGTCCTTGAGATTTCACCCGATCGGCTGGCACTTTTTGGCTATGCGCACGTGCCTTGGATGGCGCGTCGGCAAAGGGTCATCCCGGAAGAGGCCTTGCCGGGGGCCGAAGACCGCGTTGCGCTCAACCGTCTCGCGCGGCAGCGCCTGTTGGACGAAGGATATGTCCTCGTGGGCATGGATCACTTCGCCAAGGCGAATGACAGCATGGCAACGGCGGCCGAAAGCGGGCTTCTGCGCCGAAACTTCCAAGGTTACACGACAGATACAGCGCCTTACCTGATCGGGCTTGGCCCTTCTGCGATTTCCGAGTGGCCGGAAGGCTATTCTCAGAACGCAACCTCGACCGGCGACTGGAAAGCAAGGTTGATGGAACAGACCCTGCCCGCCGCCAGAGGCTACGCACTGACCGAAGACGATCGCGTCGTCAAAACCGTCATCTCGGACATCATGTGCAAGGGGCAGGTTGACCTGGCCAAAGTGGCAAGCGACCCGGCGACCTCTGATGCCCTCGTGCGTCAAGCCACCACCACGATACGCCATCTGCCAGGGATCGCGACCTTGATTGGCAGCGTTCTGAAGGCTGAACGCCCAGAATACCTGCGTCTTCTCGCAGCGGCGTTCGACCCGACAGTCGAGGACGAAGCGGAACGCTATAGCGTAGCAAGCTAGCAATCGTGTTTATCGGTATGCGGCCTATCTGATCCATTCTATGAATGGCTATGACCTTTGATCAGATCCGCACATTCCTCTGGGTTGCGCGCCTCGGCGGCTTTCGTAAAGCGGCAGAACGCTTGCACCTGTCGCAGCCGGCGGTGTCCACGCGCATCGCAAATCTCGAAGCCGAACTTCGTGCGCCGTTGTTCGAACGCGGATCCGGAGATCTGGTCCTGACCAAGCAGGGGCGCCTGCTTTTGTCCTATGCAGAGCAAATGCTGTTTGTCGAAGAAGAGATCAAGCAGCGCGTCGCGAACCCGGCCGAGACTGAAGGCCTGTTCCGGGTCGGCGCGTCCGAGACCATTGCGCAGGCGTGGTTGCCGGATTTTCTGAAGGCTTTCAGCGAAAAGTATCCGCGCGTGGATGTCGATCTCACCGTCGATATCTCGCTGGATCTCAGGTCTGCGCTGTTGGAACGCCGGCTTGATCTCGCGTTTCTCATGGGGCCGGTGTCCGAATTCACGGTTGAGAACGTCGAATTGCCGCCGTTTGATCTGCATTGGTATCGCTCTGCTGCGAACGACGAAGTCGACTTGTCGAAAATCCCCGTGATTTCCTACGCGTCCCAGACACGCCCTTACCGCGAATTGATGTCCGAGCTGTCGCGCCGGGTTGGTCCGAAGCTTCGCATTTACGCTTCGGCGTCCTTGTCCGCCAGTTTGCGCATGATTGCTGCCGGCATCGCGGTGGGCCCTTATCCGCGTGCCTTGGCAAATGACTATCTGGAAGCGGGGCAGATCGTGGAATTTGATCCGGGCTATCACCCGACACCTTTGGCGTTCACGGCGTCTTACCTGTCGGAACCCAGAAGCTTTCTTGTTGAAAACAGCGCCAAGATGGCGCGAGAGGTCGCCCTTCAATGGGACGAGAAGCACCCCGGCTAATATTCAAAAAATCTATCATCTTTGATCTAAAATGATAATTTGCGCGAAAGTTCGGTCGTGTGTGATGCTCCTTGCGTCTGCTGAAAGCCGCCTTGATGAACGTCCACACTGCCACGCATTCCGATCTGAAGTCCGCTTCGGCGGCTGATGTCCGCGCGGCGATCCGAAGCGGCGCCTACGCAGGTCATACGGCGGGGCTCGCGCCCGGCAAGCTGCAATGCAACCTTGCGATCATGCCAGAAGCTTATGCGCTCGACTTTCTTCGCTTTTGTCAGAGAAACCCCAAGCCGTGTCCGCTGGTCGGCGTCAGCGACACAGGCGATCCAAGCCTCCCGACGCTGGGACATGATATTGATATCCGGACGGACGTCTCGAAATACCGGGTCTTTCGTGACGGTGTCTTCGTGGAAGAAGTGACCGACATCTCGGACCATTGGCGCGAGGATCTGGTCACCGTTGCGCTTGGCTGTTCGTTCACTTTTGAAAACGCACTGATCCGGCATGGCATCCCGGTGCGCCACATCGAAAGCGGGCGCAATGTGCCGATGTATCGCTCAAGCATTCGCCTTGCCGATGCGGGAATCTTTGGCGGCACCATGGTCGTGACGATGCGGCCCATCCCCGAAGAGCAAGTTGAAGACGCCTATCGGATCAGCGGCAGATATCCGCAAGCCCATGGTGCACCGATCGCAAAGGGTGATCCGGCAAAGATTGGCATTCAGGATCTGGCCCAGCCCGAATGGGGCGAAGCGGTAGAGATCCGCGCCGGCGAAGTGCCCGTCTACTGGGCCTGCGGCGTGACCCCGCAAAACGTCCTGCTTGAGGCGGGTGTGCCGCTTTGTATCACTCATTCCCCCGGCCACATGTTGATCGCTGACGTCGCCGAAGACGCCGAAACACCAATCCTTTCAAACGCATAGAACGACCCAACAAGGAGCCAAAACCATGAAAAAGACACTGAGCCTTCTGATCGCCAGCACCGCGCTTGCGACGCCAGTCATGGCCGAAGACCTCGCCGTTGTTGGCAGCTGGTCCAGCTTGCCACTGCACAAGCAATACGAAGCCCCATTTTGGAGCACGACACTGCCCGAAGCGTCTGGCGGTGACATCAAGGTCGAACTGACAACGCATAATCAGATGAGCCTAGGACTGGGCGACATCTATCCGCTTTTGGGCCAGGGCGTTTACGACGTGGCCATGACTGTGGCGGATTATGCCGTGGCTGACGCACCAGAGCTTGAGGGCTTGGATGTGCCTCTGCTTGCCCTAACCGCTGACGAGGCCCGTGCGATGGTCGATGCAGCCCGTCCGATGGTGTCTGACATCTACCGTGACCGTTTCAATTCACACGTTCTGGCGATTGCGCCTTATCCGCCGCAAGTCGTCTTCTGCAATGCCGAGATTTCGGGCTTGTCTGATCTTGAAGGGCTGAAAGTCCGCGCATCGGGTCGGATGACGGCGAAGCTTCTGGAGGCGCTGGGTGCAGAGGGCGTGAATGTCTCGTTCTCGGAAGTGCCGGGCGCGCTGCAGAATGGCGTCGTCGATTGCGCTGTCACGGGTGCCGGGTCGGGCTACAGCGCCGGCTGGTGGGAGGTCTCCACCCATCTTCTGCCGATCCCTCTTGGCGGCTGGGATTCCGTTGTGACGGCCATCAACCTCGACAAGTGGAACGGGCTCAGCGCCGACACCCAAGCGCTGATTTCGTCCGAGATCGTCAGCGGCTTCGAAGATCCGGCATGGGCCAGCGCGCAAGACGCTTTGGTCAATGACATCGCGTGTCTGACCGGGAACGGCGAATGCCCTGCCGGCGAAAGCCGTTCAATGACGCTGGTCGATGTCAGCGATGCAGATTTTGACCGCGCCCGTGATATTCTGACCGGCGAAGTTCTTCCCGATTGGGCCGAACGGGCTGGCGGCGACTGGGCGTCGCGCTGGAATGCCAGCGTGGGTGAAGTGGTCGGCGTCAGCATCAACTGAGCCACCAAGGCTACCGCAAAGGGGCGTGCCGCGTATGGAATTGACGATGATCAACGGCCTCAGAAGGCTGAACAGAGGGGTGGCCCTGCTGGTGGGCTTCGGTTTGCTTCTCTGCGCGGCCTTCGTGCTGACGGACATCATCATGCGCCAGATCGGCACGTCCCTCGGCGGGACAGAAGAAATCGCGGGCTATGCCATGGCACTCGCGACGTCCTGGGGCATGGCCTTTACGCTTCTGGAACTTAGCCATGTCCGCATCGACCTGTTGCGCAGTCGTGGCGGCAGCTTTGTCCGCGCTCTGTTTGATGTCTTTTCCATGATCGTCATGTCCGGCGTTGTCGTGACCATAGCGATCAAGGCTTGGCCCGTTGTGGAACGGTCGTTGAAGAACGGCTCCACCGCGAACACCCCGCTCGAGACACCATTGGCCCTTGTGCAGATGCCTTGGTTCCTGGGCTGGGTCTGGTTCGCTGTCATGTCCTGTCTTGTGACGCTGGCCGCTCTCAGCCTCTTGTTGAAACGTCGCCATGCCGAGACCGAAGCCTTTGTCGGCGCCTTCGCGGAAGAGGAGACGCTGCAATGATCGGATATGTCTCGGTTGGCCTTCTCGGCCTTCTGACACTGTCGATCCCTGTGGGGATCGTGCTGTTTCTCTTGGGCTTCGGCGTCGATACCTTCTTTTCCAATTTCCCACTGACCCGTGGCCTTGGAAACATGGTCTGGTCATCGTCGAATTCGGCAACCCTGATCGCGATCCCGTTCTTTGTGCTCTTGGGTGAAATCCTTGTCCGAAGCGGCGTCGCCACCCGAACCTACGCCGCCCTTGACCGATGGGTGTCGTGGCTGCCGGGCGGCTTGGTGCACGCCAATGTCGCGACAGCGACGATGTTCTCGGCAACCTCCGGCTCGTCCGTGGCAACCGCGGCCACCGTGGCAACCGTGGCCATGCCTCAGGCCGAAAAGCTGGGCTATGACCCCAAGCTCTTTTCGGGGGCCATTGCAGCCGGTGGGACGCTTGGCATCATGATCCCGCCGTCGATCAACCTGATCGTTTACGGGTTCCTGACGCAGTCCTCGATCCCGCAGCTTTTCCTTGCAGGCTTGGTCCCGGGCATTTTGCTGGCCCTCGCCTTCATGGCCATCACAGCGATCATATGCCTGATACGGCCAGACCTTGGCGGCACCCGCCGCCTTTTTCCCTTCGCACAGATGCTGCGCGCCCTGATCGATCTGGTGCCGATCCTGATCCTGTT
>CAZMKY010000170.1:0-11465 GCA_964566835.1 uncultured Rhodobacterales bacterium | reverse complement strand
CCCAGCGGCCGCAGTTGGGCCCGATTTTGGGCCATCCCAGCCGCCTTCGGCCATGACCGGCGCGGCGAGCATCGTGCTGGCCAAAAGTCCGGCCATAAAAGTACGTTTCTTCATGAGGTCTCCTCCCTTTGCATAGTATGTGCCCGGGTTGCACGCCGGGCGGTTGCCCTCAGCGTTTCACTGCACCTTTTCGACGCTGAGCGTAGCCTGCGATGCCGATGGCAATGAGCAGGGTTACCCCGTTGAAAAGCGGCTCTACCCAGAAGGAGCCACCGAATTGTTGGATGCCTGAGATCCCGACGGCAAGGATCGCCACACCGACGATCGTGCCCCAGACGTTCACCCGTCCGGGCTTAATGGTCGTGGATCCAAGGAACGCGCCGACAAGCGCCGGCAGCAGGAATTCAAGGCCGACGCTGGCCTGCCCAATCCGAAGCTTGGCTGCCAAGAGAACACCGGCGAGCGCCGTCAGCGTGCCAGAGGCCATGAAGGCGCCAATGACATATTTCCGGGTTGGAATGCCGTTCAGTTGCGCGGCCCGCTGGTTTGCACCAATCGCGTAGAGGTAGCGCCCGATCGGCGTGTATTCGAGCACGATCCACATGACGACGGTGATCAGCAGCAAATAGTAACCCGTGATCGGCAAGCCAAAGACGAAAGTTGTCGACAGGCCGTAGAAGCCGTCCGGCAAGACGCCGACCATCTGACGCCCGCCAGTGTGCCAAAGCGCCAGCGCGTAAAGCACGGTGCCGGTGCCCAGCGTTGCAATAAAGCTGTCAATCTTGGCGACTTCGACCAAGAGACCATTCAGGAACCCGGTGACGGCCCCCAAGACCAGAACAACCGCAACTGCTACCGGCCACGGAAAGCCCAGAAGCGTCTGCAAGCTGATCGCAAGGATGTGCCAAAGCACGATGCCATAGCCCACCGTCAGGTCAATCCGACCGGCAGCCATCGGGATCATCGCACCAAGCGACAGAAGCGCGATGATCGCCTTGTCGCTTATGATCGCGCGCAGGTTCAGCATCGTCGGGAACGTATTCGGCAGAAGCGTCGAGAAGAGCGCGATCAGGAAGAAGGTGAGGATCACAAGCCCATAGACCGGCAAGAAGCGCATCAGCCGCCTGCTGAAGGTCAGGCCCTTCAGTTCGGCCTTTGTGGGTTCCAGTGCACTGCTCTCAAGCGATTGCATGGGGTGCATCCTTTCGGTCTTGCATGTTTCCGGCGCTCGCCGCCTGAATCAGATTTTCCGTGGTCAGCCGCGTCCCGCTCAGCTCGTCGACGATGGCACCTTGGCTGAAGACGATGGCGCGGTGGCAAATCGTGGCGATCTCTTCGAAGTCGGTGGAAATCACGAGGATCCCGACGCCTGCCGCCAGTGCTCTATTGAGCAGCGCGTAGATTTCGGACTTCGCGCCGACATCGACACCCGCGGTGGGGTCCTCGCACAAGAGCAGCCTGCGATTTGTCGCCAGCCACCGACCAATGACAACTTTCTGCTGGTTGCCGCCGGACAGCGCTTCGATCGCAAGGCTGGGATCATTCGGCGACAGCCCAAGCTCTGCACCGATGATTGCAGCCTGATCTGCCTCTGCGCGGGGGGACAGCATGTTCAGCAGCTTCCGACCGATCCCTTCCGGATTGAGGAACGTGTTTTCCCGGATGCTGAGTGTCATCGCGACGGATTCCTCCGTCCGGTCTTTCGCAACCAGACCAATTCCGGCCGCCAAGGCCTGCTGTGGCGATTTGAGCGTGGGCGTCGCGCCATCCAGTGCGACGTCGCCTTCGAACGCCTCTAGTCCGAACAGGGCACGGCTGATCGCCTCGTGACCCGCCCCCCGAAGGCCGACAAGGCCGACGATCTCGTTTTGGCAAAGCGTGATATCCAGCGGACCAACCTCGCCGACCGAAAAGCCACCAAGTTCCAGGATTGGCGCTCCTGGAGCTTCCGAAGTCTTCACGGTCTCCCGGGTCTTGCGGCCAACGATCTTCTGAACCAGCTCTTCTGGCGTCGTGTGATCAATGCTGCGCACACCGACCAGCACACCGTCGCGCAGAACGGCAACGCGGTCCGCGATGCGAAAGATCTCATCCAATCGGTGACTGACATAGATCATGCCAACGCCGCGCTCGCGCAGTGGGCGGATGGCCGCAAAGAGACGTTCGACTTCGTCTGCAGGCAAAGAGGCCGTTGGCTCATCCAGAACCAAAAACTCGGAATCGACGGCAAGTGCGCGCGCAATGGCGACCAGTGACTTCTCGGTTCGGGACAAGTCTTCGACACGTGTGGTCGGGTCAAAATCACAATCGACCTTCTTCAGCGCGTCCGCTGCAAACCGCTCAACGTCGCCCCACTTGATCATCCCGTTCTTCTTCGAAAACCCCAAGGCCAGCGCAATGTTCTCAGCCACCGTCATCCACTCGATCAGGCCAAGGTCCTGGTGGATGAACGCCACTTTCTGGCGCTCTCCAAATCCAGCGGGGCGATGCTGGTAGGGCTGGCCATCGATCAGCACGCGGCCAGCATCGGGCTGATGAATGCCGCCCAACACTTTGATCAAAGTGGACTTGCCGGCACCATTTTCACCGAGGAGCGCGACGATCTCGCCGCGGCCGACAGAAAGCGAGACATCTTTCAGCGCATATGTGCCGCCGAAGTGCTTTTCGATCCCATCGAAGAACAGACCTGAGGTCAGGTTCTCCATATCAGCTCCTCCCGTGTTCGGGCATTGAGTTACCCGTAACGTTACGCTAATGCTTGTGTGAAGCACGCGCGCTGTCAAGCGCTAAGTTACCCGTAACGTAAAAAGCAGTGAATGTCGGAAAAACAAAATAAAAACAACAAAGTAAGCCTTTCTGAGGTCGCGCGGGCCGCGGGCGTCTCGAAGATGACCGCAAGTCGCGTTCTGCGGCAGGAGGGCGGGTACTCCGAAAAGACACGCGCCCTTGTCATGGAAAAAGTCGACGAACTTGGCTACCTGCCGAATCGATTGGCGACCGTTTTTGCCGGCGACAAGACCAGCACGTTCATCGGCGTCGCCATTCCGGACCTTGGAAACGAGGTCTTCGCACAGGTTCTGGAAGGCATTGACCGCAAGCTTGGCGCCTTTGGACACCAGTCGGTTCTGGGGCTGACACAACACACGCTGCAAGAGGAAGAGGACTGGATCAGAACCGTTCTGTCGTGGCAGCCCGCCGGCCTGATCCTGACGGGGCGTTACCACTCGCCTCGCGCGACCGAGATGCTGAAGAACGCGGGCGTCCCAGTGGTCGAGATTTGGGATTTGAATTCTTCCCCGCTCGACATGAGCGTGGGGATCAACCACTTCGATAGCGGCTTCGACATGGGACGTTTCCTGGTTGGTCGCGGCTATGAAAGCATTGGATATGTCGGCACATCGCACGATACCGCCAATGCCGCGACGACGCGTCTCGACGGTTTCTGCAAGGCCGTTGAAGGCGGCGGAGGCCGCGTCGCCAAGCAGCTGTGCTTGCATGATACGGCCACGTATTACACCGGCTACTATGGCACCGAACAGCTTTTGGCCGGGACCAAGGGACTGGAATGCATCTTCTACCAGAATGACGCTATGGCCTTCGGTGGTCTTCAATATGTGAACTCCAAGGGAATGCATGTTCCGCGCGATATCGGTATTGCGGGCTGGGGCGACTTGCCAATTGCATCCGTCATGTCGAAGCGCCTGACGTCGATGCATGTGCCGCATTTGAAACTTGGGCAGGCCGCAGCCGAAATGATGCTGGCGCGTCTCTCGAATGAGCCAGTGGAGACGTGCCGCGATGTCGGCTTCAACCTTATTCCGGGGTCCACCGTCAAAGGCACTGACCGAAGCTAGCTGGTCCCGCCTCGAACCAGCCGCACATCTACCTCAATGCGCGCTGGGGCGGCTTCGCCTGCGAATATGGCCTCCAGCATGTCCGCGACGGCTTCACCGATGCGCCGCGCTCCAACATCAACCGTCGTGATCCGCGGCTCTGAGACCAACGCGACTTCAAACTGCCCAAAGCCGGTGATTGCAATGTCCTCCGGCACACTCAGACCAAGGCGGCGGCATGCGCAAAGCGCGCCGAACGCGACCGGGTCCGAGACGCAGACAAGCGCATCGAACTGGGCAACGGCGCCCTGCCCCAAAGCTTCAATCCGCGCCGCGCCATGCCGCATGGAAACCGGCGCAGGTCCGGCGTCGATCATTTCGATCGGGGGCAAGCCAAGTCGCTCTGCCGCCGCAACGGCGCCCGCGCGCCGTTCCGCACCTCGGCTGTCAGCACCCTTTGACGCGCCCACGAAGGCCAACTTCGTTCGACCCGTAGCCGCCAAATGCTCGACGATCAGCGCCATCGCATCAGCGTTGGAAAACCCGACGGAATGGCCCAGCGGCTTTTCGGGCAAATCCCACATCTCGATGACCGAAAGACCACGCGCGGCGATCAAATCGCGGGTGGCCTTGGTGTGATGTCCGCCTGTCATGACCAAGGCTTCGGGGTTCCGTGTCAGAAGCTGGCGGACCAGTTCTTCTTCTTTTTCAACGCGGTAGTTGGTGGCACCAAGCAAAAGCTGAACGCCACCTCCGTCCATTTTCGTCGTCAGTCCGCGATACGTGTCCGCAAAATTCGCGTTGTTGATCGACGGCAGTGTCACGGCCACGAAGCCACTTTTTTGCGTGCGAAATGCTGTGGCCGTGCTGTCATATACATACCCCAGTCGCTTGGCTTCGCTCTGGATGCGCAGCCGTGTTTCCTGGTTGACGGATTTGTCATCTTTGAAGGCACGGCTGACCGTCATCGGTGAAACACCGACGGCCTCTGCAACGTCCCGCATTGTGACCCGTGCGCTAGCCAAGGAATTCGTGCCGCTCAGTGACGTGATGGTGAATCCGCCCTTCGAAATAGAGCGCCGTGATTTCGCCTGTCACCTCTTTCGACTGATAGCGCGGCGGACTGTCGAGCGCGCTTTCCATGGCTGCGCGATCCGGATAGCTGATGGCAAGGATCAGCGGGAATTCCGGTGCGCCTTCGTCACGTTCTTCGCCGAACATCACGCGCACGTCGCTGTTGCCCGGGAACGCTGTCCAAAGCGGGACGAGCCGATCCAGAACTGCGGCGCGGAAAGCCTCCTTGTTCTCGTCGGCGACAGTGCCTTCGAACAATGCGAAACGTGTGATCATTGGACGATCTCCTCTTTGGCGCCTTGGAAAAATTCCATCACGGCGGCTTGGTCCTCGCCGCCCAATCCGGCGGCTGTGAGCATACGGTGAATTTCTGCACAAAGCGCTGTCATCGGCATGGATGTACCGGTCTGGCGCGCAAGATCGTTCACTGCGTTCAGGTCCTTGACCATGTTATCGATGCGACCCGTGCGGCGGTAATCCTTGGTCGCGAAACGCGGCAGATATTCTTGCAGAAGTGAACTGTCGGCCCGCCCGCCCTTCAGGGCTTGCGGGATCTTGGCTGCGTCGACGCCAGCGTCGAGTGCAAGTTGCGTGGCCTCAGCCACAGCCAGAAACCCCAGTCCACAAAGGACCTGATTGATCAACTTCGTGGTTTGCCCGGCCCCCGACGGCCCCATGTGGGTGTAGTTGGAAGCAACATACTTCAGAACGCGATGGGCGCGCTCAACGTCGGCCGCTTCGCCACCTGCCATCAGGGTCAATTCCCCAATCAAGGCCTTGGGTGCACCGCCTGATAGTGGGCTATCGACCCAGGCCAAGCCCCTCTCGGCCGCTTTCGCCGCGAATTCCCGCGTTGCATCCGGCTCGATCGAGGACATGTCGATGATAACTGTGCCCGCGCGCGCGCCCTCTGCGATGCCGCTTTCCCCAAAAGCCGCAAGTCCAACGATGCGTGAGGCATTCAAAGAGGTGATGACGAAATCATTTCCCTCTGCCGCTGCAGCCGCTGTTGGCGCCGCGACGGCGCCCTTCGCCACCAAGGCTGCAACTTTTTCGGGATCGAGATCGAAAACCGTCAAGGCATTTCCGGTCTCCAAAAGGCGCGTTCCAATCGCACCTCCCATGGCACCGGCGCCGACAAGGCCGATCCGTTCGCTCATTTCAACGTCTCCTTAACGTAATTCTCGGCCTGCACGACAACGCTCTCGAAATCGCCCGAGATGTCGATGACCGTCCCGGTCTCATCAGCCTGCAAGGGCTCCAATGCCTCGAACTGACTGTCGAGAAGCGCCTTCGGCATGAAGTGATGCTCTCGCGCGGCGACACGCTTGGCCAAGACCGACTTCGGCGCATCGAGATGCATGAAACCGACAGATTCCGGAACGGCACTGCGAATGATGTTCCGATACGCACGCTTCAGTGCCGAACACCCGATGACAGCCGGGCCGTCTGCCGCGGCCAATGCTTCGCCGACCCGCTGCAACCATGGCGCGCGATCCGCATCGTTCAGCGGCTGGCCCGAGGCCATCTTTTCGATGTTGGTCTTCGGATGAAGATCATCGCCGTCGATAAATGTCATGCCACAGGACTTCGCGACGGCTTTGCCGACGGACGACTTGCCACAGCCCGAAACACCCATGAGCACATAACATCGCATCAGAGCGAGGCCGTGATGCCGCCGTCGACGTAGAGTGTATGGCCGTTCACGAAGCTAGAAGCCGCAGACGACAAGAACACCGCTGCCCCGACCAGTTCCTCGACATTGCCCCAGCGACCGGCCGGCGTGCGTTTCTCCAGCCATGCCGAGAACTCAGGGTCCGCCACCAAGGCGGCGTTCAGAGGTGTATCGAAGTATCCGGGTGCGATTGCGTTGCACTGCAGACCATGCTTGGCCCAGTCGGTCGCCATGCCCTTGGTCAGGTTGCCGACCGCGCCCTTGGTCGCGGTGTAGGGCGCAATGCCCGGCCGTGCGAGAGAAGTCTGGACGCTGGCAATGTTGATGATCTTGCCCGCGCCGCGCCCGATCATGTGGCGTGCGACCGCTTGGCCAACATGAAAAACGCTGGCGATGTTCGTTTGCAGAAGACGCTCGAAAGCATCTGCAGGGAAGTTCTCAAGCTCTGTCCGATGCTGCATGCCGGCGTTGTTGATCAGAATGTCGATCGCACCATGCGCATCCTCAAAGGCGTCAACGGCGCTTCGAACGGCGTCGTGATGGGTGACGTCGAATGCCAATTCGGACACCGACGCACCGCTTTCCCGCAATGCATCTGCAGCTGCACCAAGCTTGCTGGCATCCCGTCCGTTCAGGACGATGGAAGCGCCGGCATCAGCCAGCCCACGCGCCAGAGCGAAACCGATACCTTGCGAAGATCCGGTGACAAGCGCCCGCTTCCCCGCAAGTGAAAACAACTCTGACATCTCATCCCTCCAGCTTTTGATGCGTTGACGACGCTTGAATGTTACGGATAACATGTTACCGGTATCACAGATTGTCAAGCAAGGATTCGCACCGTGGACAAGCCCGTCGTTCTTCAAGTTGGCCCCTACCCCGACTGGGATCAGGAACACCTGGATCAGCACTTCGACATGCGCCAGTTGTTCAAGGCGGACGACCCTGCGGCCTTTCTTGCCGAACATGGCCAAAGCGTGCGTGCCATCGCAACACGCGGAGAGCTTGGAGCGGACGCCGCCATGATTGCGGCATGCCCGGCGTGCGAGGTCATCTCTGTCTACGGCGTCGGTTTCGATGCCGTGGATCTCGAAGCGGCATCAGCCCAGAACATCCGTGTCACAAACACACCAGACGTCCTGACCGGCGATGTCGCCGATTTGGGCGTGGCTATGATGCTTTGCCTGTCACGCGGCATGGTTGGTGCTGAGGGCTGGGTGCGGGACGGCGCATGGGCGTCAGAAGGCCTCTACCCGCTGAAGCGACGGGTATTCGGTCGCAAGGCCGGCATCCTCGGCATGGGTCGGATCGGTTTTGAGGTGGGCCAACGCTTACAGGGCTTCGGGATGGACATCGCCTATTCGGACCTGAAACCGCGCGAAGATCTGGCGGACTGGACCTTCATGGCGTCCGCGAAGGAGCTTGCCCATCATGCCGATTTCCTGTTCGTGACCCTCGCCGCGACGGCCAAGACACGGCACATTGTCGATCAGGAGATCATCGAAGCCGTCGGTCCAGAAGGCATGATCATCAACATCTCCCGCGCGTCCAATATCGACGAAGAGGCACTGATTGAAGCCTTGTCGTCAGGACGCCTCGGCAGCGCCGCTTTGGACGTATTCGAGGGCGAACCAGACCTCGACCCCCGCTTTCTGGAGTTGGACAATGTCCTTCTCCAGCCACATCACGCCAGCGGAACGGTTGAGACCCGCAAAGCAATGGGACAGCTTGTCCGCGACAACCTTACGGCGCATTTTGCAGGTCAGCCCCTGCTTACCCCAGTCCTTTGAGGCCAAACATGAAGACGATCACAGCCCACGCCGCAAAAGACCTGCGCATTGAGACGGGTGAGGCCCCCTCGCCCGGCGCCGGGGAAGTCCTGATCAAGATGGAGCGTGGCGGCATCTGCGGCTCTGACTTGCACTACTACAACCACGGCGGTTTCGGCACCGTGCGCCTGAAAGAGCCTATGATCCTCGGGCACGAGGTCGCAGGCCGGATCGAGGCTTTGGGTGATGGCGTCGAGGGGCTGGAGTTGGGGCAACTCGTTGCCGTTTCCCCCTCTCGGCCATGCGGAGCTTGTGAGTTTTGCGAAGCCGGGCAACAGAACCACTGTCTCAACATGCGGTTTTACGGCTCTGCGATGCCCTTCCCGCATATCCAAGGGGCCTTCCGCGAATATCTGGTCGCCAACGCCACGCAATGCGTCGTGGCCGATGGGCTGAGTGCGGGTGAGGCCGCGATGGGAGAGCCGTTGTCGGTCGTCCTGCACGCCGCGCGACAGGCTGGGTCACTGGCGGGCAAAAGGGTTCTTGTGACGGGTTGCGGTCCCATCGGCTTGCTGGCCGTGCTGGTGGCGCGCGCCTATGGCGCGCTTGAAATCGTGGCAACGGATGTGGCGGATTTCACTTTGGAAAAGGCGCGCCAGATTGGCGCCGATCGCACCGTCAATGTCGCGACGGACGGCGATGGACTGGCGCCCTATGCCAAGGACAAGGGTCAAATCGATGTCCTCTTCGAATGCAGCGGCGTGGCACAGGCGCTTGCAGGTGCCATTCCTGCAATGCGCCCTGGCGGCACGATCGTTCAGCTTGGCCTTGGCGGAGACATGACGCTACCGGTGCAGGCGATGACGGCAAAAGAGCTTTCCCTCAAAGGCTCTTTCCGGTTCCACCACGAATTCCCCCTCGCCATTCAGATGATGCAGCAAAAACGGCTGAATGTTGGGCCCTTGATCACACATGCATTTCCGATGGACGACGCTGTCGCCGCCTTCGAGCTGGCGGGTGACCGATCGGTCGCGATCAAGGTGCAACTGGACTTCTAGGCGATCGCTTCAACTGCCGCGGCGATCGCGACTTTGGTCTGGGCAAGATCTTCTTCCGTGATAGCCATCGACGGATATAGCTTGCCGGGTGACTTGAAGACCCCCTTCTCGCGCAAGGCCGCATTGAAAACAGTGTTCTTTCGCGGGTCATCATGGCGGGCACTTCGGTAGTCCCGGCACGTTCGGGACGTGAAGTAGACATCGAACAGGGTTTCGTCGCCGCAGATCTGGTGCGGCACGCCGGCGTCTGTCAGGGCGGTCGAAAGATCGCTTTGAATTCTGGCACCGATCCCGCGAAGCCTGTCATAGGCTCCATCCCGGCGGAGAACCTCCATGGTCTTCAAGCCAGCAGCGGAGGCAACCGGGTTGCCGGAAAGCGTTCCCAGTTGCATCAGCCACTTGTCAGAGCCGACAATCGACTTGTCGAAATGCGCCATGATCTCTGCGCTTCCGCCCAGTGCCGCCAGCGGAAAGCCACCGCCGATGATTTTTCCCAGGGTGCAGATATCAGGCGTCACGCCGTATTTCTCCTGAGCGCCGCCATAGGCCAGTCGAAAGCCTGTGACGATCTCGTCAAAGATCAACAAGACACCATGGCGATCGCAAAGGTGGCGGAGGCCCTGCAGATATCCAGGCTCTGCCGCAATGATCCGTTGCAATGGTTCCACGATAATGGCGGCCACATCGTGATGCTCGGTTAACAAAGCTTCGACCGCGGCAAGGTCGTTGAACGGTGCCACCAATATCTGGTCGGCGACGCCGTCCGGTATCCCGGCGCTGTCCGGAACGGCCTGCGGGAAGTTGATCTGCTTTTCCGGCGCGAGGCTCATCTGAGCCTCAGCGCTCATGCCGTGGTAGCCTCCTTCGAACTTCAGGATCTTGTCTCGCCCGGTGAACGCCCGCGCAAGTCGCATGGCATACATGTCAGCCTCACCGCCCGAGGCCACAAATCGCACCTGATCACAGCACGGGACGGCCTCGATGATTGCCTCAGCCAACTCTATGCCTTTGGAGTTATTTGCGAAAAAGGTCATGCCCTTTGGCAGTTGCTCCAACACAGTTTCCATGACTTCCGGATGACCGTGCCCCAAAAGCATGGGACCGGAACCAATCAGATAATCGATGTATTCGACCCCGTCTTCGTCCCAAACGCGCGACCCTTCACCACGCGCGATGACAATGCCCGGATCGAAGTTCCCGAACCCCCCTGCCGGCAAAACGGCCCTGGCCCGCGCGATCCACTCGGCTTGAGACGTCAATCGTTGCATCAGGAAAGCTCCAAGATGGGGTCGCCCAGAACGTCCATGTCAGGCGTGACGCCAAGGCCATGCCCCTCTGGTGGCGCGATGCGTCCGTTTGTGCGCGTCGGACAGTCTGGCGCGATCCGCGGGCCAACATAGCTTGAAAGATCGCAAGTATTCAGCAGTGAACCATGCGGGGTGGAGGCTGCGAAATGAAGGCTGGCCGCCGTTACGATGTCCGATCCCCACGTGCATTCGGCACAGATTTCAGCACCAAGATGTACCGTCAGGTCACGTGCGCGGCGCATGGCAGAAAGGCCGCCAAATTTGGAAAGCTTCAGCGCAACGGCGTCGAGGCACCCCAAGTCGCGGGCCTTTTGCAGCGTTGCCAGATCATAAGCACATTCGTCGATCTTCATTGGCAATCCGGTCGCATTTCGGACAGCCGCGCAATCCTCCAGCGTCTTGCAAGGCTGCTCCAGCATGATGTCCAGATGCGCTACTGCACGCCCGGTTCGTGTCGCTTGCAGCTTGCTGGCACCGCAGTTCCAATCACCATAGACCAACGGCCCGGCACCGACCGCTTCGCGGACTTTCGTCAAACGCTCTGCGTCCGCTTCCCAGTCTGCGTCCGCTCCAAGCTTCACCTGAAACTGCCGAATACCCGTGGCAATGGCATCCCTTGCGATCCGTGCCATTTCGTCCGGCGCGATGCAGGTGATTGAATGGTAAAGCGGCATGTCGCGTCGCGTACGGCCGCCCAGAAGGGTGTAAAGCGGTTGCTGAACCGCTTTGCCAAAGAGATCCCAAAGCGCCAT
>CAZMKY010000169.1:0-4026 GCA_964566835.1 uncultured Rhodobacterales bacterium | reverse complement strand
AGTTCGCGGAAAGCTTCGTCAATTTCGCCCATCAGCACCACGGGCCATTCGACAAGGCCTGCGACTTCGGCCAGAAGCCCATTGTCTTCAACGATATCGAGGCCTTGTGCGAAGGCCTGTTGGGTGGCGTCGTTCCAGATGGCTTCGGCCCGTTCTTCGGCCGACAGGACGACATGCGCGCGCTTGAGCTTCAGCGCGTAGTCTTCGAAAGACCTTACCGTAAATCGCATCGGATGCATGAAGCGGTGACCGCTGGTCATGTCGCTGGCAATGATGCCGTCGATGTCGAGGTTCACGATCTTCGCGTCGCCCGCGTCGTCCGTCAAAATGCAGATGATCGAATGCAGCGGGCGCACCCAGCGCAGGCTGCCACTGCCCCAGCGCATGGATTTAGGCCATGGGAAGTTGCGGATCGTTTTTTCCAGAACTTCGGCGATGATGACATCAGCGTCGCGGCCGGGCGTTTCAATCTTGGCGTACCAGAAGCTGCCCTTCTTTTCTTCGCGCGCTTCAAGGTCGTCCTTTGAAAGCCCGGTGGAGCGCAAGAACCCTTCAAGCGCCTTTTCCGGCGCATCTGTCCGGGGACCGCGCCGTTCTTCGCTGAGCGTCGGCGAACGGTCGGTCAGACCTTCAAGCGCCAAGGTCAGGCGGCGCGGCGTGGAGAACGCGGCCGCACCCGCATAGGTCAGGCCGGCCTCGACAAGACCATCTGTCACCAGCTTTTGCAGGTCGGAGGCAGCCTTGGACTGCATGCGCGCCGGGATTTCCTCGGAGAAGAGTTCGATCAGAAGATCGGCCATCATTCGGTCCTTTCGGGGGGCAAGGGACAGCCCTCGGGTGGCGGATCGCCATCGAAGACGCGCTCGCCACAGCGGTTGATCTGATGCCAGGCAAAACCCCGGCCATCGGGCAGCACCGCGACGACGCGATCAATGCCATATTCGATATTCTCGACGCCAAGAAAGGCCAAAGCCTGCCCGGTCTCCAACGCCTCGCCGATCTCGGTCGAGGAGAAGCAGTCAAACCAGTCCGGCGCGTTCAACGGCGTCGCCTCGTCATACAGGACGTATGTCTCGGACATCATGGCTTCGCTCATCGGTGTCTCGAAACAGGCGCGGTAGCGGATGGGCGAGCTGTCGGCGTCGATGGCTTGGACATTGTCAGCCAAGATCGGCTCCACCGTGCCCTGCAACGTCGTCAGTTCGACCTGCGGCTCTTCCACGGGTTCGTAGAAGGCGTAGACCTGCAGCCAATACATGGCCGCGCCGCCAACGGCAGCCGAAAGAACGAGAGCAATCACGAAAAGCTTCCCTGTCATGCGTCCGCCCCGAAACACACCACGTTGCCATCGGGGTCGGCGACTTCGACTTCGCGCATGCCGTATTCGGTCACGTTGGGGCCACGGAACGCGGCCCCGGCGGCGTTCAGGCGATCTGCGACGGCGTCCAGATCATCCGTGTGGAAATACGCGCGCCAGCGGTCGTAAGGGGCTTCGGGGCCCTGCCACGCCTCCAGAAAGACCTGTGCCCGGCCCGAGCGGTAGATGCCAAAGCCCGTGACCGGTTCGCCGGCTTCTTCGACCACGTCAAAGCCAAGCACATCACGCCAGAAGGCGCGCGCTTTTGGGTAGTCGCTAACGCGAAGAACCGGAACGGACGAGGTCAGTGTCATGCGATCCCTGCGGCTTTGGTGGTGACGAAGGCGTCAGCGCAGGCCTTGGCCAAGGCGCGGACGCGGCCGATATAGGCCTGGCGCTCCGTGACCGAGATCACGCCGCGCGCGTCCAGCAAATTGAACAGGTGGCTGGCCTTGATGCATTGGTCGTAGGCCGGGTGTGCCATCACGATGCGCTGCCCGGTTTTCGGATCGATTTCCTCGGCGGCAAGGATGCGCTGGCATTCGGCTTCGGCGTCTTCGAAATGGCGGAGCAGGATCTCCGTGTCGGCCACGTCAAAGTTCCAGCGCGAGTATTCCTCTTCCGTCTGCTTAAAGACGTCGCCGTATTTCAGCGCGATCGGCGCGTCGGGCGCGTTGAAGGGCATGTCCATGACGTGATCGACGCCCAGGATGTACATCGCCAGACGTTCGAGGCCGTAGGTCAGCTCTCCCGAGACGGGCTTGCAGTCGTGTCCGCCAACCTGCTGGAAGTAGGTGAACTGGCTGACTTCCATGCCATCGCACCAGACTTCCCAGCCCAGCCCCCAAGCGCCCAGTGTCGGGCTTTCCCAGTCATCTTCGACAAAGCGAATGTCGTGGAGATCCATGTCGATCCCAATCGCTTCCAAGCTGCCAAGATAGAGATCCTGAAGATCGGGCGGAGACGGTTTGATCAGAACCTGAAACTGGTAGTAATGCTGCAACCGGTTCGGGTTTTCGCCATAGCGGCCATCGGTCGGGCGACGGGAGGGCTGAACATAAGCCGCGGCCCAAGGCTTTTCGCCCAAAGCACGCAGTGTCGTTGCCGGGTGGAACGTCCCTGCGCCGACTTCCATGTCGTAGGGTTGCAGAACCGCGCACCCTGCCCCGGCCCAGTAGGTCTGGAGCCTGAGCAGGATTTCCTGAAAACTCTTCGGCTTTGCGATGGCCTGGGTCATGGCGTGTCCCTTGAAAAATCGCGTTCTCCATAGGCAACCACCAAGGAGGGGTCAATCAATCCTCTGGCTTGGTGGGGTCGGGAAAGAGACTCTGTGCAAAAAACTGCGGCTTTGGTGCCCGAATGACCTGAAATCGCTGGTCTCTGACGTCCGTCTTGATAGGGTCTCGTGAACGGGAATTTTAGGGAACGGGTCTTTGATGCAGCGGTTCATTTGTTTGGTTTTCGGTGTCGGCGTCGCCATCTTTCTGGGCGCGTCGGTGGCAATGGCTCAGGGCACCACATGGGTGCAGATCGAAGCGCGCCCGACCGAAGCCGAGGCAGAGGCCCGTGCTGCAGCCTATTCCGGGCGACTGGATAGCGTGAACGGGTTTCGCCTGTCGTCTGGCTGGTACGCCATTGCCCTTGGCCCCTTCAGCCGTGACGAGGCCGCTTCGCGTTTGGCCGCGCTTCGCGCACAAGGGCTGATCCCACGCGACAGCTTTATCGCCGATGGACGCGGGTTCCGCGATCAGTTCTGGCCGGGAGACGGCGTCGTCCTGAGCCAGCCTGCCGCGCCTGCGGCTCCGGCGGCGCCCGTTGTCTTGGAAGCTGGCGAAGAGACCGTGGCCGAAGCGCGCAACAGCGAGCGCCTTTTGACCCGTGAAGAACGTGCGGATCTGCAAATCGCGCTTCGATGGGACGGGTTTTACAACTCGGCCATCGACGCCTCTTTCGGGCGCGGCACGCGGAACGCCATGGCCGCCTGGCAGGAAGCCAATGGATATGAACCGACAGGCGTTCTGACGACGCTTCAACGCCGTGAGTTGCTGGAGCCGATGCGCGCGGCCGAAGCTTCGCTGGATCTGAGGCCCTATCTCGACAGTGAGGCCGGGATCGATATTGATCTGCCCTTGGGGCTGGTGGCCTTCGACCGATACCAACCGCCTTTTGCGCAATTCACGCCAAAGACCGATGATGGGGTGCGCGTGCTTCTGATCAGCCAGACCGGCGATGCCGCGACTCTCAGCGGCCTATACGACGTGATGCAGACGCTGGAGATCGTGCCGCTTGAAGGAGAGCGTAGCCTTGGGCGGCGGTCCTTCACGCTGTCTGGGCAGAATGACACGATTTCGAGCTACACCTATGCAGAACTGTCCGGTGAGACCGTCAAAGGCTTTTCCCTTATCTGGCCCGCCGGAGACGAGCGCCGCCGCCGCATGGCGCTTGATGCAATGCAGGCAAGCTTCCTGACGACGGAAGGTGTGCTGCCCGATACAGCCGGAGACGGAGCAGTCCAGTCCGTCGATCTTCTGGCCGGGCTGGCCATTCGCAAACCGCTGAGAACACGGTCCGGTTTTTACGTCGACGGACAAGGCCGCGTTCTGACGACGGCGGCTGCTGTGGATGGGTGTGCCCGCATCACGTTGGATGACGACATCGACGCTACCGTG
>CAZMKY010000168.1:0-7801 GCA_964566835.1 uncultured Rhodobacterales bacterium | reverse complement strand
GGACGGCAGCCTGCATTTCTGCCGCTGTCTGAACCGGTACAACCGTGACGCCTTGGGGCAATGGGTGATCCGCCGGGCCGGTGACGAAAGTGACGCGCGCGCCCAAAGCTGACAGCGCTTCGGCAATCGCGGTGCCTTGTGCCCCGGACGATCGGTTGGCGATGTAACGCACGGGATCAATGGGCTCATGCGTGGGACCGGACGTGACGACCACGTGCTTTCCCTTCAGCGGACCATCCGACAGCGCCCCCACGATGGACGACAGGATCTCGTCCGGTTCGCTCAACCGGCCGGGGCCGAATTCGCCACAAGCCATTTCCCCTTCGTCGGGGCCGACCATGCGGATACCGTCACCTTTGAGGGTGCTCAGATTGCGCTGCGTGGCAGGGTGTTCCCACATGCGGACATTCATCGCAGGCGCGATAAGAACCGGCGTGTCGGTGGCCAGAAGCAGGGTCGAGGCCAGATCATTCGCCAGACCGTTTGCCATCTTGGCCATCAGATCGGCAGTGGCCGGGGCCACGACCAGAAGATCGGCCGAGCGTGAAAGCTCGATATGGCCCATCTCGGCTTCGTCGGTCAGGTCAAAGAGATCGGTAAACACCTTCTCGCCCGCCAAGGCGGATGCCGAAAGCGGTGTGACGAATTCATGTGCCGCCGGTGTCAGGACGGGCGTGACAGCACCTCCGGCTTTCCGGATCTGCCGGATCAGGTCCAGCGCCTTGAAAGCGGCGATGCCGCCTCCGATGATCAGCAATATGCGTTTGCCCTGTAGCATGAGATAAGTCTTAGAAGCCTGCTGCCGGGGGGGCAAGCCAGCGTCATCATTCAAAGATTGCACACGGGTCCGCACGCTCTACCGGTGCGGACAGGGCCCAAAGGTCGAAGGGCTGGTCCTTTTCAGGGGGACTTTCGAACTGTGCTAGACTGACAATTGAAAGGTCAGGCCGCGCGGTCGCAAGAAGTGCCGGTGCGCCCCAATCTGTTCGCGCGTGGCCATTTCCCGTGATGACCACAACCGGGCCATCGCCTTCGGCCAAGCCTGCAATGGCGGCCCGCGCGAGTGACGCATCGCGCAGGCGCTGCGCTTCGACCATGCCGGGCAGGAACTCCGCCGGCATCTTCCCGCAATGCGCGTCCTGCTGGCCGTCTTCTCGGACGGTCTGTTCCTTAGTTTCGAGCGGTGTGTCGAGGCCAAAAAGCGGGGCACTGGCCCCAAAGACTTGGGCCGCGCCGGACGACACGGCACTTTGGATCAGACCCCTTGGCACGTCGGCGCCAATGATGGACGCCTCCGACGCGGCATCGAAAATCGGGTAGTACATCACGAAATCCGGCCAGCCGCTGTCGTTCCAAGCGGTCGCTGCTGCCAGTGTCGCTGCGGTGGCGCGTGCGTCGGGTGTCACGGCGCGGGCACGGTCGGGCGTCAGCATCTCAAAGACGACGGCAGACGGCGACAGGGCTGCGACGATCTCGGCCTGTCGACGATGGTGGTCTGGATTGTCATGAATTTCGCCAAGAAACACGACATCAGCGCCATCGAAGCGCGCAACGTCGCCGTTCCATTCTTCCGCAAGAGCGGGTGCCGCAACAAATGCGGCGATCAGGCTTAGTCGAAGAATTCCAGAACTTCCTTGGACTGGGCGGCAAGGTTCTTGCGCATCTTGCCGAAGGCAGCGGCCTCAAGCTGACGGACCCGTTCTTTGGACAAGCCGAGTTCATTGCCAAGGCTTTCCAGCGTTCTTGGATCGTCCCGCAACTTGCGCTCTCGCACGATGAAGCGTTCGCGTTCGTTGAGCGAGGACAGCGCGATCACAAGCCATTCCCGCAAGGTGTCGATGTCTTTCTCGTGCTCGACCTGCGCGGCCTGCTGGGCGCTTTCGTCTTCCAGCGTCTCGATCCATTCGCGGCCCTCATCGTCAGAAGACTGCGTGGCGTTGAGTGAGAAATCCGACCCCGCAAGGCGGCCTTCCATCATCTCGACGTCGTGGAGCGGCACGCCCACTTCGGTCGCGATCATCTGGCGCAACTGGTGGCGGTCCAGAAGGTCGCCGCGTGACGCTGCTTCGCGTTCCAAACGAGCCTGAACGCGGCGCATGTTGAAGAAGAGCGATTTTTGGCTGGACGTGGAACCGGTGCGCACCATCGACCAGTTCCGCATGACGTAATCCTGGATCGATGCCTTGATCCACCAGACGGCGTAGGTCGAAAAACGCACGCCGCGGTCGGGGTCAAACTTGTCCGCCGCTTTCATGAGACCGAGACCCGCTTCCTGGATCAGGTCGTTCATCGGAGCACCGTAGCGCTTGAATTTGGCTGCCATCGAGATGGCCAATCGCATGTAGGCAGTGATCAGACGATGGAGGCTTTCTTCGCATCTCTCGTCGCGCCACGCATATGCAAGTCTCAGCTCCGTCTCCGCGTCCAAGAGCTCGGCCTGCATGGCCCGCCGTGAAAGCGATTGATCCGAGAAGCCATCTAGCGCCATGGTCTATTCTCCCGATGTGCAGGACCTGTAAAGCCGATCCTTTGGCCGTTGTTTGAAATGGTTACGCAATCAGCCGATCTTTGGATCAATGATTTGCTAAGAAATTTGTTCCGCGAAACATTCTTGCGCCCAATGGTCAGGCGCTGATCGAGCTTAGATGCGGTAACGAAAGCACTTTTCATCTCCACGCTCTTAGGCCTGACAGAGTTAACGATTTCTTTATCCCAAGGCTGACAAACACGTTTCTGGAAGCACTCATGGTCACCAGAACGTACACCGTCGCCTTTGAAGGCATCGACGCCAGATTGGTCGAAGTTCAGTGCTCGGTCGCGCCGGGCCTGCCGCACTTCGCGCTTGTCGGATTGCCGGACAAGGCGGTCAGCGAAGCACGGGAACGTGTCAAAGCCGCACTGAACGCGATGGCCATCGCTTTGCCGTCCCGACGCATCACGATCAATTTGTCGCCGGCAGATCTTCCGAAGGAAGGGTCGCATTTCGATCTGCCGATCGCCTTGGCCGTGCTTGGCGCGATCGACATCCTGCCGAAGGATGCAGTGGAACGACTGGTGGCCTTGGGTGAATTGTCGCTTGATGGGGCATTGGTGGGCGTCGCGGGGGCTTTGCCCGCTGCCGTAGCTGCTGCGGCCTCGGACCGGCGGTTGATGTGCCCGGCCAGTTCGGGCGCGGAGGCGGCTTGGGTCGATGCAACAGGCGTGACGGCGCCCGCCACACTGGCCGACGCCATCGCGCATCTGAACGGCGAGCGGGTTTTGCCTGACGCTGTGCCCGGCGTGGCGGCCAAGGGGCAAAGCCTTGCCGATATGGCTGACGTCAAAGGGCAGGAAAAAGCAAAGCGCGCCATGGAGATCGCGGCCGCCGGCCGCCACCATTTGATTCTGGTCGGCACACCAGGGTCCGGAAAATCCATGCTGGCCGAGCGGATGCCCGGCCTTTTGCCGGAGTTGACGGCAGAAGAGGCGCTGGAGACATCGATGATCCATTCCCGCGCCGGATTGATCGACGATGGTGGCATTTCGCGCACGCGCCCCTACCGCGCACCGCATCATACCGCATCGATGGCGGCCATCGTCGGCGGCGGCAAGGGGGCCAAGCCCGGAGAGATATCCCTGGCGCACAACGGTGTCTTGTTCCTAGACGAGCTGCCCGAGTTTTCGCGCAACGTCTTGGACACGCTCCGCCAACCGATCGAAAACGGAGACGTCATCGTCGCGCGCGCCAACGCGCATGTCCGCTATCCCTGTCGGTTCCTGCTGATGGCGGCGGCAAATCCATGCCGCTGTGGCTACTTGCCGGATGCGGCGCGGGCCTGTGCCCGGGTGCCGCTTTGTGGGGCGGAGTATATGGACCGGGTCTCTGGCCCATTGATGGACCGCTTCGATCTTCGGGTCGATGTGCCGCCCGTCAGCTTTGAAGATCTCGACCGGCCTGCAACCGGAGAAACGACAGCGACGATTGCCGCCCGGGTGGCCGCAGCGCGCGCGCGTCAGGCCGCCCGGTTTGCCGATATTCCGGAGGCGCGTGTGAATGCCGACGCGGAAGGGGCGCTTCTCGAAGACATCGCGGCGCCGGATGCCGAGGGACGCGCGCTCTTGTTGCAGGCGGCAGATCGGTTCGGGCTGTCAGCGCGCGGGTATCACCGCGTGCTTCGCGTGGCGCGCACGATTGCCGATCTGTCTGAAGATGAGGGGATCGGGCGGGACCATATTGCCGAAGCGCTGGCCTATCGCCTGCCGCCCAGCGCGCGTTAAAGTCCGCGAATGAAGGCGCCGACTTCGTCAAGGCTTTCGCGGGCTTCCGGCAAGATCAGGTCCAGCATCTGCCAGACATGAGGTCCATCCGGCAAAGTGCTGAGCGTGACGTGACCACCGCCCTTTTCCAAGGCTTCTGTCAGTCGCGTGGCATCGGACCAAAGCGCCTCGGTCTTGGCGACCTGGATCAGACTGGGCGGCGGCGCATCAAACCGGGCGCGCGCAGGCGAAAGGCGAGGATCGTCCAATGGGCATTCGTTGCCGAGAAGCGCGCAAAGCTCTTCAAACCGTTCCATCGGAAACAGGCGATCCGAGATGGGTGATGCGGCCCGGTCGGCGTCGCTTTGCGCAAGATCCGACCAGGGCGAAAAGGCAAAGATTCCGGACGGTTTCCGGTCTTCGGGCTTGAGCGCCGCGAGAACGGCAAAGGCCAAACCGCCGCCTGCGCTGTCGCCGCCCAGGATGATCTTCTTGTCCGTTCTGGCCGCGATACGGCGATACGCGGCCAAGGCATCGTCGAACGACGCTGGTGCGGCATGTTCGGGGCAAAGACGGTAGCGCGGGAGCACTACCTCGGTCCCGGATCGTTCGGCGATCAGTGCGGCCAGTCGGCTGTGTGTCTCGGGCGCACCCATGATGTAGCCGCCGCCATGAAAATAGACGACCATCCGGTCCTGCAAAGCGCCCGTCGGCACCAGCCGAAGGGCGCCATCCGCCTGTTGAACGGTGACGCTTTTGGGCAGTGGCAGCAGCTTTGTCGCGCGGCCAAAAGCCTTGCGCGCGCGGAGAGGATCGTTGGCGTATCGCAAGCTTGGCCGGATCAGGCCCTTGGCGAAAGTGTTGATGATGCGGAGCGCGAAGCTCATCCCGCGCGGTCGGCCAATCGCGCCTCGATCGCCTCCCAGATCGCACCGGCCACGTCGATGCCGTCAAACCGTTCGAGTTCCTGAATGCCCGTCGGGGAGGTCACGTTGATTTCGGTCAGGTAGTCACCAATGACGTCAATGCCGACAAAAATCTGACCCTTTTCTTTCAGCAAAGGTCCGATGGCGGCGCAGATCTCCTGATCGCGCTCGGTCAGTCCGACGCGCTCGGCGCGTCCGCCGACGTGCAGGTTGGAGCGGGTTTCACCCTCGGCCGGGATGCGGTTGATGGCACCGATTGGCACGCCGTCGACGAGGATGATGCGCTTGTCGCCGTTGGAGACGTCGGGCACGAATTTCTGGGCGATCAGCGGCTCCCGATTGATGGCCGCGAAAAGCTCATGAAGGCTGTTGAGGTTCGAATCTTCCGGTTTCAGGCGGAATACACCTGCCCCGCCATTGCCGTAGAGCGGCTTCAGGATCATGTCGCCATGGTCGTGGCGGAACGCCTTGATGGCATCCAAGTCTCGCGCGATCAGCGTCGGCGGCGTCAGATCCGGAAAGCCCAGAACAAGTAGCTTCTCGGGATAGTTACGCACCCAGAACGGATCATTCACCACCAGCGTTTCGTCGCGGACCATGTCCAGAAGATGCGTCGTGGTGATGTAGCTCATGTCGAAGGGCGGATCCTGCCTCAGCCACACGACGTCGACGTCGGCCAGATCAACAATCTCTTCCTCGCCGAGCGTGAAATGGTTCCCTTCGACCCGCTGCACCGTCAGCGGCCAACCGCGGGCCATGACCCGGCCTTCGCGGTAAAACAGCTGGTCCGGCGTGTAGTAGAAAAGGGACGCACCACGGGCCTGGGCTGCCTCGGCCAAGCGGAAGCTTGAATCCGCGTTGATATCAATCCCGTCGATGGGATCCATTTGAAAGGCAACGCGCATCTTGGCAACTCCGTCGTGTGGTGTTGCCTTTACTTGGTCGGACAGAACGCCAAGCGCAATGGTTAACCGGGTTGAATGTTCATCAGAACGTCGTGACGCCCCATGTGGTCCACCAAGGCCAGATCGACGCGGGCTGGCGTCAAATCGCCACCCGGTTCAGTGCCAAGAAATTCCGCGCCCGCCTGAAAGATCCGGTTCAACTGACGTGCGCTCAAGCGTTCGGCGGCCATCGCAAGGGACGCCGCGCGTTTGACTTCCACGAAGATCACTTCTGTGCCCTTCCGGAAAATGAGGTCAATCTCACCACCTTTTCCGCGCCACCTGCGCGCCGCCAAGGTATGGCCGTCAGCCAGATAACGGGCCGCGATGCTGTCTTCTGCGGCTTGGCCATCCAAGTATGCGCGACGGCCACGATCCGATTTTCCAAGATCTTTCATCACTCATCCTCCAGCGACAGGGCCCTCTGGTACACGTCGCGACGGGGCAGATCATGCGTTGCCGACACATCCCTCACCGCATCCTTCAGCGACATTGTCTTCATCGCAGCGCGGAGCGCTGCATCCACATCCACAACCGGGGCCGAAACCCTGCGACCGATACAGACCACGACTTCCCCTTTGAGCGTGACCCCATCAAGATCCGCCGCCAGATCCGCCAAAGTGCCCCGCCGCACTTCTTCGAAGCGTTTGGTCAGTTCACGGCAGACAGCCGCATCCCGATCGCCCCCCAAGACTAGCGCCGATTCCTTAATCATTGCCGAACACCGTTTGGGACTTTCGTAGAAGACCAAGGTTCCCGGAAAATCCGCGACCTCTTCGAGCGCCTTTTTGCGTGCGCCTTTGGCCGTTGGCAGAAATCCGGCGAAGGCGAAGCGATCGGTGGGCAGTCCCGACAAGGTCAGCGCGGCAATGGCAGCGACAGGTCCGGGCGCGCCGCTGACGCTCAGCCCATTGGCGATGGCGTCGCGGACCAGTCCAAATCCGGGATCGGCCACAAGCGGTGTCCCGGCTTCCGAGGCATAGGCCACCGATTTGCCCGCTTCGATCAACTTCATGATCCGCGGGCGCTGCTGCGGTCCGTTGTGATCGTGATAGGCGATGAGCGGACGGTCCCCGAGCGCGATGCCGTGGATTTCGAGCAAACGGCGCAAGGTCCGCGTGTCTTCGGCCGCCAGAACATCGGCCGAGGCCAGAATATCCAGTCCGCGCAAGGTGATATCCCGCGCGCTGCCGATGGGCGTCGCCACGAGATAGAGGCCGGATGGCAAGTTTTCTTGCCGCACGTGATCCGGCGTCATATCGCGCACCGTGATTTACTTGGTCGCTTGTTTTGCATTAGGGTCCGCCTACCTTTTGGCCCCCTGATTTATGAGGACATCCCTATGGTTGCGATTCCGGAGCTTCCCCGCAAGGCCATCCGCCTTTGCTTTGCTGGCCTGATGGCCGTGACACTGGCGGCATGTGATGCCGCTCCGGGCGGGTCTCTTGGCAACCTGATCAATCCCAATCGCGCGGTTCCGGTTGCGCTTCTTATCCCGCAATCCTCGGCAAGCGAAGGTGCCCTTGCGCAGTCGCTGGAGAACGCGGCCCGGCTGGCCGTTGCGGATCTTGGCGATATCGAAGTCGAGTTGATGGTCTACGACACCGGGGGCACTCCGGCGGGTGCAGCAGGCGCTGCAGAGCGCGCGATTTCCGACGGCGCCGACATCATTCTGGGCCCACTTGGCGCCGGCAC
>CAZMKY010000167.1:0-5018 GCA_964566835.1 uncultured Rhodobacterales bacterium | reverse complement strand
TTCGGTATCCAAGAGCCTGCGTTCCGCTTCTGCGAGGGCAATCTGGCGACGCTCCAACGCGGTCCGGGCCTGATCGACGCGTGCCTCCGCATTTGCCTTTGCCTGCCGGCGCGACACCACGGCTTGCAGGGCGCTGGATTTCGCAAGCTCAGCCGTCTCGACGGCGGCCTGACTGCCAACGCCACGCTCTTGTAGATCAAGTTGACGCTCCAAGGCTTGCGCCCTGAGACGCTGTTGGTCTTCAGCCGCTGCGATATCATCATCGGCAAGGCCAAGGGCACGTTCGGCATCGCGCAGATCCGCCTCGGCCTCGGAAAGATCCGCTCTCGCTGTATCAAGTGCGGATTGCGCGTTCTGTGGGTCGATCCGGGCAAGCAACTGACCAGCTTGAACTTCCCCGCCTTCTTCGAAGGCATCAGCAAGCCAAACGATCTTGCCAGCCGACGCCGCGCGAAGCTCCAACTCCCGACGCGAACGAACTTCGCCGAAAGTGGTCAGCTCAGGCCGAAGCGTTTCGGGGGCAATGGTCACGACATTTGCCGAGAAGATCCGCTCCCGTGCGGGCCGGCTGGATGGTTCCTCCGCCCAGCGCGCTTCCAGACTTTGCCAAACCGTCGCACCAGCAGCGGCCATCAGGCCGATCGTGACCGACAAAAGAAAAAGCCCAACGAGGGTCCGGCGGAAAAAGCGCATCTGCGGCGGCCTGCCTTGCATAAGTGTCCGTTAAGACAATGTAGTCCTAGGCCGTCAGACGGCCAAATATGACCTTATACGCAGTTCGACGTCACTTCCGTCGCAAATGTTCGTCAAGTCGCGGCATAATTTCCACGAAGTTGCAGGGGCGGTGCCGATAATCAAGCTGCCACTTCAGAATTTCGTCCCACGCATCTTTGCAGGCCCCGGTGCTCCCCGGAAGCGCGAAAAGATATGTCCCCCCTGCGACACCCCCGCAGGCACGAGATTGAACGGCGCTTGTTCCAATCTTCGACATGGAGACATGTGTGAAGACCGTGCCAAAGGCGTCGATCTCTTTTTCATAAACGTCGCGGTGCGCCTCGACAGTCACGTCTCGGCCAGTCAGGCCAGTGCCGCCAGTCGACAATATGACATCGATGGACTTGTCAGCGATCCACTCAGTCAGCTTGGCGGCGATACGGTCCCGGTCATCCGTCACGATCGCGCGGGCCGCCAGCCTGTGACCCGCATCTTCCAACCTTGCGACCAGAGTGTCACCAGAACGGTCATCATCGATGCTTCGCGTGTCACTGACGGTCAAGACGGCGATGCCGACCGGAATAAAATCACGACTTTCGTCAATACGGCTCACGGCGCGATCTCCAGATAGACGGGCACCGGGCCCAGATTGGCAACTTGCGTGGACCCGACCCTGCCGCGGTAGCCCCAGCTGTCATGGACATGACCGGTGAGGAGCCACTTGGGCTTCAACCTTTCAGTCGCCGCCAAAACCGCCGTTGACCCGATGGAACCCATCTTGTGGTGTTGATCGCCGTGCCCCTTTGCGGGCGAGTGCGACAGCAGGATATCTGCCACGGATACCTCGCTCAGCAGGGTCTCTGCTTCGTCTTCCGTTACATCGAAAGACCGCCACGGCATCGGCGGCAACGGCGGAACAGCGCCGCCAATTCCTGCTATGCTCAGGCCGCAGAAGGACATGGCATCACCATGCAAGACCGTTGCGCTCGTGGCGGCCCGCAGTGCGTCTTCCGTCTCGTTATTGCCGGGAACCAGCACTGTTTTTTCGGATATCGGCTCCAGCGCAGCCAGCGTTTCTTCCAGACCCTCATGGCGCTGCGCGAAATCTCCAACGCCGAGGACAAGATCGGCATTCCCAGACGCTGCAAGAATGGCGTTTGTGCATTCCGGGTCGCAATGCAGATCTGAAAACGCGACAACCTTCATGCCAAGCGGGCCTTCAACGACAAAAGATCTGCCCACGCTTCCCGCTTGGCCAGCGGGGAGCGCAATAGGTAAGCAGGATGGAACATCGGAAGGCACGGTCGGTCAAAGGCTTCGGACCATTGGCCGCGCAAGCGCGTGATGCCACGCCGCCCAAGAACCGCTTGGCAGGCAATATTGCCCATCGCAACGACGAAGTCCGGCTTCGCCAGCGCAACGTGCTTCTCCAAGAACGGCAGCATCATTGCTATTTCTTCCGGACTGGGGTCCCGGTTTTGCGGAGGCCGCCACGGCAAAACGTTGGTGATATAGAGCGCCGTGTCCGGGGTCGGATTGGTCCGTGCCAATCCGATGGCTGCAAACATTTGGTCCAGCAGAACGCCTGCACGCCCGACGAAGGGACGGCCTTCGATATCCTCATCCCGTCCAGGAGCTTCGCCGATGATCATCACACGTGATCCCGCGAGGCCGTCTGAGAAGACGAAGTTCCGTGCGCCTCGCTTCAGCTCACATTCTTCGAACGCCCGCATCGCTGCCGCAAGCGAGTCGAGATCCTCTGCCGGCGACGCCACCTGTTTTGCCAAAATGGCCGCATCAACTTTCGGCATCTCTGCCTGCACGGGCTGCTGAGACGGTTTCGGCTTCTCGGCAGGCTTGGCGGGCGCGTCATAACGGTTCACGGGCTGATCGAGGATCGCCTCGTCCGCTCCCATTGCAACCTGCCATTCAAGCGCCGCGCGCATGTCCCAATAGCCCATGTCGTGAAAGCTAGGGGTATGGCCGCCGGGCTGCAAGCCAGACGGCTTTGCAAAACCCTTTGCCCTCGCCTATAGACGCCAAGGATCAAGGAGGGTCGGCCCATGGGTCTGAGAGCGCGTCATCTTCTGGGTATCGAGCATCTCGCCCCGGATGAAATCACCGCCGTTCTGGATTTGGCTGACACCTATGTCGATCTGAACCGCCGCGACCAGAAGCGCGATAACGCCCTTTCCGGCCTGACACAGATCAACATGTTCTTCGAGAACTCGACACGGACGCAGGCGAGCTTTGAAATCGCGGGTAAGCGCCTGGGCGCCGATGTGATGAACATGGCCATGGCGCAATCGAGCGTGAAGAAGGGCGAAACCCTGATCGACACCGCACTGACGCTCAACGCCATGCACCCGGATTTGCTGGTCGTCCGTCACGGCAGTTCGGGCGCCGTTGCGCTGTTGGCAGAGAAAGTCGAATGCGCCGTCCTGAACGCAGGCGATGGCCGCCATGAGCATCCGACGCAAGCGCTACTAGATGCGCTCACCATCCGTCGGAGCAAGGGACGCTTGCATCGTCTAACCGTCGCCATTTGCGGTGACATTGCGCATAGCCGCGTCGCGCGTTCCAACATTCACCTTCTCGGCAAGATGGAAAGTCGCATTCGCCTTGTGGGGCCGCCGACACTGATCCCGTCCGGCGCTGCCGATTGGGGCGTTGAAGTCGTTCATGACATGGAGGAAGGCCTGAAGGACGCGGATGTCGTCATGATGCTGCGCCTACAAAAGGAGCGGATGGACGGCGGCTTCATTCCGTCTGAGCGGGAATACTATCATCGCTTCGGCCTTGATGCCGAAAAGCTGGCGCACGCCAAGAGCGATGCCATCGTTATGCATCCCGGTCCGATGAATCGCGGCGTGGAAATTGACGGCACGATCGCCGACGACATCAACCGGTCGGTCATCAAGGATCAGGTCGAAATGGGTGTTGCGGTCCGCATGGCCGCAATGGACCTTCTGGCACGCAATCTTCGGGCCGAGCGTGCCGCCACCGGGGTCGTGGTGTGACCCCCGAATGGAACGCTGCCCCGGCCCGATGGTTGAGTTCGCAATGACACTGATCTTTGCGGAGGCATCCCGATGACTGACCCACTTCACGTCACATCAACCGAGTTTCGAACCGTCCGCGTCTTTGCGCTGGACCTGACCGCCGACGACCTGAAGGCGATGGACGAAGGATTTCTGGCACCGCTTATTGGCGCCACCAGCTTCGACGCTTCAAAAGCGGAGATCGTTGAACAGAAGAAACTCGGAGCGTTGAAGCTGACAGGGTATCTCCGGGATGGCTATGGCATTCCACCATCCGAGATGACGGCTGATGCGCCACGACTTGACGTCGAAGACGCGATCTTCGCTTTGGTACCGGCTTCGGCTTTCCAAGGCGTGGAACAGACACTCGTCCCACGCCCACCCGCCCATTTCGTCGGGCATTACCGCGAAACACCAAGCGCGCCCCACGAGGTGATGGCACCTGTACAATCGGCGGAAGGTCGTGTTGATCAGATCGCGCCGACCGCCCCGCCTGCCCCAATATCGCGTGGCGGGTCTATCGTCGTCGCTATCATCGCAATTCTGCTTCTCTTTCTCGCACTGATGCTGTTTTTCTGACGCCATGACCCAACTCTTTCGCAACGCCTGGCTGATCGACCCCGAAGATGGATCCGAAGGGGCAGGCGCCGTCGTTGTTGAAGACGGCCGCATCGCGCGCGTCCTCAAGGGCGCAGCCGAACCGGACGTGCTGCCGCAGGACGTGATCGATTGCCGTGGCAAGTGCCTTGCCCCCGGCATTGTCGATATCGGGGTAAAGGTGAACGAACCTGGCGAGCGACATAAGGAAAGCTTCCGTTCTGCCGGGGCTGCCGCGGCCGCAGGTGGCGTAACAACGATCGTCACGCGCCCTGACACTGCGCCAGCCATCGACACACCGGAGACCTTGGAGTTCGTCCGGCGCCGCGCCAACGAAACGTCTCCGGTAAACGTATTGCCCATGGCAGCGTTGACCAAGGCTCGCGAAGGCCGTGAGATGGCTGAAATCGGCTTTCTCTTGGATGCTGGGGCCGCCGCGTTCACCGACGGCGATGCCGTTATTCAGGACAGTCGTATCCTTTCGCGCGCATTCACCTACGTGCAATCGCTCGGCGCATTGGTCATCGGCCATCCACAGGACCCTCACCTTTCGAAAGGGGCCGCGGCGACATCCGGCAAGTTTGCATCGCTCAAAGGTCTTCCGTCGGTGTCTGCTATGGCGGAGCGTATCGGCCTCGACCGCGACCTTGGCTTGGTGGAGATGAC
>CAZMKY010000166.1:0-11934 GCA_964566835.1 uncultured Rhodobacterales bacterium | reverse complement strand
CCATTCTCCCCTCCCAAAGATTGGCTGGATCAGAGCGGCGTCCGCTCTGATCCTGTCGTTTTCGGCCCCTTTAGAGAAAGCCCAGCTTCTTCATCAGATCGCCGATGACCTGCTCCTGGCCTTCAAGGAAGGTTTTGAAGTCGTCACCGGGGTTGTGGATGTTGACCCAACCATTGCGTGCGCGAACGGCTTCCCATTCAGGCGTCTCGTACATCTTGGCGATCGCATCCTGATAGGCCGTCAGCTTGTCTTCCGGCAGGCCAGGTGCGCCGAAGAACCCACGCCAGTTGACGAAGGTCGTGTCGATGCCCTGCTCTTTCATGGTCATCGCATCGGGTGCGGCCGGAACACGGTCGTCCGAGGTCACGCCGATGATCTTCACTTCACCTGCGTTCGACAGATCAACTGCTTCCGAGAAGCCGGTCGAAAGCGCGGCAATCTCGCCCGAAAGCAATGCAGCCATGGCCTTACCGCCGGCGTCATAGGGGATGTACTTCACGCCCAGCGCGTCTTTGCCTGCAGCTTCCATGACCATGGCAGCCACGAGGTGGTCCATGCCGCCCGGAACCGAGCCGCCGCCGATTGCGGTTGCGCTTGGGTCGGCATCATAGGCAGCCAGAAGGTCATCCATGGAGTTGATCGGGCTGTCCTTGCCCACAACAATGGCAGCGTAGTCGCCAATCGTGCCGGAGACCAAGGTCAGGTCACGGAAGTTGTGCGGGAAAACGCCCGTCAGCGAACGGATGACGATGGGGGTCGAGTTGACCATCAGCGTTCCGTGGTTGCTTTCGGCGTTCTCAATCAGGAAGCCGATGGCTTTACCGCCACCGCCGCCGGACATGTTTTCGTAGGATGCGCTGCCGACAAGGCCTGCACCGGTCAGGGCTTCACCCGTTCCGCGTGCGGTCCCGTCCCAACCACCACCGGCGCCGCCGGGGATGAGGAAGTGGATGCTGTCGACGACCTGATGGCCGCCCGAGATTGCCGGTCCCGCAAGACCAATAGCGGCCACAGCCGCAATCAGGGCGCGACGGCCCAGTTTCATTGAAGTCATATTGTCCTCCCATTTGACAACTGGCCGCTTGGCGGCTCAGTTGATGTGAAAGAACCATAACAACCTGACACAGACCTGTCACAGTCAGAAATTGCCCTGAGCGACCATGAAATTCCTTCTCGTCGAGGACAATCAAGAGCTTGCAAATGCGATCCAGTCGAGGATGCAGTTGGACGGACATGTCGTTGATCACGCAAGCAAACTTGAAGATGCATCCGCCTTTGTGGAGACCGGGGAATACGACTTGATCCTTCTCGATATAATGCTGCCTGATGGTGACGGACGCACCTTTCTGAAGGCGCATAGGGCCAGCGATCGGGATACCCCGGTGATCGTTTTGACTGCACGCAGTCAGGTTTCAGACCGCGTCGGCTCGTTGGATCTGGGCGCGGACGACTATGTTACGAAGCCGTTCGACCACGCCGAACTTGAAGCGCGTTGCCGTGCCGTTTTGCGTCGGAACGCAGGCAAAGCGAAGACAACTGTCGAACTTGGCGGCATCGTTTTCGATCCGGTTGCCGGGCACCTCGTTGTCGCGGGCAACACGGTCACGCTGCGCAATCGTGAACTGCGGCTCTTGGAGTTGTTCGTGAACGCTCCCGGGCAAGTCTTTTCAAAACAGAAGCTGGCTGACCGGCTGTTTTCCTATGATGCCGACGCATCCGAGAACGCCATCGAGGTTTATGTTGGCCGGCTCAGAAAGCATCTGGATCCGTCAGACCTGAAGATCACGACCTTGCGCGGATTGGGATATCGGTTGGACCATGAAGGGTAACCTTGCCCCATCCGGATCGCTGCGAAACCGATTGGTCCTTACACTGATCGGTGGGGCCGCGTTGTTGGCCATCCTGCTTTTCTTTGCCGTGCGAAACTATGCAACCCAAGTCGCACAGCAGGGGCAGGACCGCATACTTGCTGCGTCCGTCACGTCGATCCTGGATGCCGCGTCGCTTCGCGCTGGTGCTGTTGAAATCGACATCCCCTATTCCGCCTTTTCGATGCTGAGCACGGCTGCCGATGACCGCGTGTTCTACGCGATCTATCAGGACGACACCTTCCTGACCGGCTATGCGGATCTTCCGGGCCCGGAAAGGTCATCAGGCGGGACAGCCGCCGCGCGAACTGAAGCGTATCAAGATACAGATGTCAGACTGATGTCGGCCAGTCGGACCCTGATTGGTGCCGAAAGCCGCACGGTCGTGCGCGTGACATTGGCCCAGACACAGGATGCATTGGCCGAAACGCTGGACCAAATCTCAAGAAACGCCGCAGCGCTTGGGCTCGGGTTCTTCGCACTTGCGGCGCTTCTGTCGTACTGGGCGACATCGACCACCATTGGTCAGCTCAAAGGTTTGACCGACAGCGTCACCCGACGCGGCCCGCAGGACCTGAGCCCGTTCAAAAGGCCGGTGCCGTCTGAAATGCTGCCACTGGTGTCTTCTTTGAATTCGCTTATGGGGCGTCTTGAGCATTCTCTCAGTCGGTCAGAGGATTTCATTGCGGAGGCCGCACATCGGGTCAGGACGCCGTTGGCGACCGTTCGTTCCTATGCGGAAGCCACGCTTCAGCGAGTTGAGAAAGAAGAGAACCGCGAGGCCATGCGATCCATGGTCCGAGCGATCGACGAAAGCTCTCGCGCGGCCGGTCAGTTGCTGGATCATGCCATGATCACCTTTCGGGCAGACCACCTTGAGCGGCAGGAGGTGGACCTTGTTCAGCTGGTTGAAGAACTTGTAATCGGACTGACGCCCATCGCCGAGATGAAGGATCTTGAACTCAAGCTCTCGGCTGAAGGTGAGGTCACCTATTCGGGGGACGCAGTGTTGATCCAGAACGCGGTCCGAAACCTCGTCGACAACGCACTGAAGTATTCCGAGCCTGAACATGTTGTGGAGATCCGTGTCGTGAAAGATCCGAACCCCAAGATCATCGTCTGCGATCAGGGGCCTGGATTCGCGACCCACGAGCTTGACCGACTGACCGATCGTTTCGCGCGCGGACAGAATGCGACTGGGACCATTGGATCGGGATTGGGATTGACCATCGCAAGAGACGTCTCAGTCGCGCACGGGGGCGCGCTTATCCTGGCCAATCAGGAAGGAGGCGGTGCATGCGTTACCTTTTCGCTCTGATCGCTTCAGTCTGGGCCTTGGCCGCGACCGCCCAAGACTGGGAGGACCGCCGGGTCTTCAATGCAGAGGCGGGCACACCACCGCTTCGCGTTCTTTCCAGCACAGACACCGCAATTTTCGCACCCGTGATCGAAAGCTTTGTCGGTCAGAACGCCAACGTCGCAATTGAATACCTCGTCTCCAGCACGGCAGATGTCGACCATCGCTTTCGCGCTGCCCCCAGCGATTTCGACGTCGTGATCTCAAGTGCGATGGATCTTCAATTGAAGCTGGCGAATGACGGCTACGCCGCCACCTTACGTGGAATTTCGCACCCGGCTTGGGCCGAATGGCGTCAAAGCCTTTTCGCGTTCACCGCAGAACCCGCCGCAATCGTCATCAACACGGCTGCTTTTGGTGCAAACAACATTCCGGCAACACGACAGGAACTGATCCAAGAACTGCGTGCGCGACCGGAAACCTTTCAGGGCCGTGTCGGCACCTATGATATTCGGACGTCCGGCCTTGGATATCTGTTCGCCACGCAAGATGCGCGCGCGTCGGAAACATATTGGCGACTCATGGAAGTGATGGGTGGTCTGGATGCGCGGCTATATTGCTGTTCCGGCGAAATGATTGATGATCTGGTGCGCGGAGACATTGTGGTCGCCTACAATGTCCTTGGCAGCTACGCCGCAGCGCGAGAAGACCGCAGTGATGCGCTTCAAATCATTCTGCCATCGGACTTTCCAACAACGATGATGCGCACGGCGATGGTCTCGCGTGATGCGGGCAACCCGGAGGTCGCGGAAGCTTTCGTTCAGCATCTTCTGGATCTCGGTGCGGACGAAAGCGTGGCGGTTCCCTTGCCGATCCTGCAGACCAGCGGAGAGGCGGACGTACAGGAAACTATCGCCTTGGAACCTGCCCTGATGACATTCCTCGACACGTTGAAGCGCAATAAATTTCTTGCGGAATGGGAAGATGCCATCATTCAGGACTGATACGGCGCTATGACCCAAGCCATTCTTCTCGAAGTTTGCGTGGACCACCCCGCCAGCCTTTCGGCTGCGGTTCGCGGTGGCGCTGACAGGATTGAGCTCTGTTCGGCGCTGAATGCGGGTGGGCTGACGCCAAGTGCCGGGTTCATGGAACTGGCCGCAGTCTTGCACATTCCGGTGCACGCCATGATCCGTAGCCGTTCCGGCACCTTCATCTACGATGCCGATGAATTGAGCGTCATGGAAAGCGACATTCAAACGGCAAAGTCCGCCGGACTGGCAGGGGTCGTCTTCGGTGTAACGACCGAGGACGGGACGCTGGACATCTCCGCCCTCTCCCGGTTGATGCTTGCTGCTGACGGCATGGACACGACCCTTCACCGCGCGGTCGATCTTTGCCCCGATCCACTTGGCGCCGTTGAGGATGCTGTTCAGCTTGGGTTTGACCGCATCTTGACCTCTGGTGGCGCGGAGACCGCCGAAGGGGGGCAAAACACGATTGCCGACATGGTGCGCATTGCGAATGGTCGTCTGACAATCATGGCGGGTTCGGGTTTGAAGGCCGAGAATGTGGGCTCTGTCGTCAAGGCCACCGGGGTGTCCGAGGTCCATGCCTCTTGTGCGCGGTCGGTTCCCCGCAACGGCAAATCGGACAAACTGGGCTTTGGCAGCGCGCGTTTGACCGACGAAAATCAAGTCCGTCAGATGCGTCAGGCGCTGGACGCCATCTCGGACATTCCAATGGATTGGACCGTGTAGTCCCCATTGAGAAGGACCAGTTCTTCAGCCGGTGTGCCGACCATGCGCGCCATGGAGCCGAGCCCCATGAGTTCTGCCGGGTTCGTCCGACACATGCGAAGCGCGTCGACCTCGGGAACACCGTAGCCGATCAGGTTGGACAGCGCCTCGGCCAAAGTCAGATGGGCGCCTGCAAGCGACCCCTCGGCGTTGACCAACTTATTGCCGTCCAACCGGATTTCTTGCCCGTAGAGGACAAAAGTATCCGGTCCGCCCACCGTCGCCATGGAGTCTGACACGGCGATCATTCGGTGCGGCACGGGTCTGGCCCGACACGCCATTGCCACCATTAACGGATCGACATGAACGCCATCGGCGATAATTCCGCACCACGCATCGCTGGAAATCGCCGCGCCAGCAATGCCCGGCGCACGGTTCTCCATATGCGGCATTGCATTGAAAAGATGCGTAAAACACGTAGCACCCGCGACGAGCGCCGCCTGTGTCGTCGCTGCGTCTGCTGCGCTGTGGCCGAGTGAAACCTTTGCGCCCATTTCAACCAGACGGCTGATGTCCTTGACCGCAACGGCCTCGGGCGCGACCGTAATCAGAACGGCCAGCCCGCTGTCGATCAGATCTTGGATAAGGCGCGTCGTGCTTGCTTCTATAGGGCGTATGAACTCTGGCGCGTGCGTTCCTCGGCGGGCCTTGGAGATGTGAGGGCCCTCGATATGCAGTCCTGGCATTGCCCTGCTGTGACCAAGTGAGATCATCGCTTCGGCAGCCGCGGCCAACACGTCCGGACGGTCCGTGATGACGGTCGGCAGGATAGACGTGGTGCCAAACCCTCGATGCGCCGCGGCGATGGTGCGGAGCGCCTCGGGTGTCGGCTGGTCGTTCAGCAGAACCCCGCCGCCGCCGTTGACCTGAATGTCAAAGAAGCCGGGTGTCAGGAGACCCGCCATCCTCCGCACTGCAGCGCCTCTTGGCAGGTTGGTGGCGGACACAACCTCCGCGACCTTGCCGTCCAGAAGCTTCAGCGCCACGCCATCGCGGATGGTGTCACCGTCGAACAAGCGGTTCGGGATGATCCAGTCTTCCGTCATGCGGCCCCCTCGAAATAGTACGGCGCAAGCGCAGCCTGAATATTGCCCAGCACCAACCGTTCAGCCAGCGACCGCCCGGCAGGTATATCCGCTGCGCGGTGAAGGCAATCCGGCGTGAAGTATTGCAAGAGCATAGGCTCCGGCGGAACTTTGCCTTCCAGATCTGCAAAAAGCGAAGCGACTGCGGATTGCACGGATGCCTTCGGCCAATAGTACCGCACGCGATCGGAATATCCGAAGTGCCGCAACAGTTTTTGCTGGCTCTCCGATCCGGCATAATGCCCCTGCCATGATGTTGGATCTTCCATCATTGCAGCCTCTAGTGCGCCGGCTACGCGAGGTCCTTGCCCCGTCAGCGTCGCGCACATCAGGTCCAAGGCATAGATCGCTTGCCGATATGCGAATGTCAGTGCCGGACCAACCTTGTGGATCGCGAAACCCATCTTGGCCAAGCGAGGATATGCGTCAGGCTTCTGGTAGTCGGTCGAATGCGCTTCAAAGGTCAAGCCAGGAAAGTCGTCCAGGACGGGGCGCAGCCTCGTGGTGTCCTCGACGGGTAGATGGTCCACCGCTTCGGCCCCGAACTCCACCCCCGGCTGAACGACGAGGCCGACGATCCGTTCTCTCGCCCCAGCATCAAACGTCTGACGATGGATCGTCATGGTCTGGCGTGCGCTTTCCGGCGACGTTGGATGAATCCCTTCGTGGTCGCTATGTGCCCCGCCCGGAACCGGGACTTCGGTTCCGACGATGTAGGCCAGCCTGTCGGGATCGGGGGCATGATCTTCGCAAGTTCTGGCCAGCGCCGCCGCTCTCTTGGCCACTGTGTCGTCATCCAGATGCGGCGGCTCGCCGGCGGTCCCTTCAGAGCAATCGAGATGGATCTTGGTGAACCCGGCCTCGACATAGCTGGCCACCAGCGTATGGGCCTTGGCCAGAGCTTGATCGGCGGGAAGGCCTTTCCATGCCTGCGGCCCAAGATGGTCGCCGCCCAAGATAAGCTGATCCTTCGGAAACTCTGTTTCATCGGCCAGCCCGTGAAGGAACGCGACGAAGTCAGTCGCTTGCATGCCGGTATAGCCGCCGTCTTGATTGACCTGATTTGACGTCGCCTCGATCAGAAGGCTGCGGCGGCGTGCCTCGGGCATCAGCATGACCGCCCGCAGGACATCTGGATGCGCCGAACAGATCGATGGCTGCGCGCTGACGTCCCCCGCACGATTGGCCGCGATCACTTGGCGAAGAGTTCTGACGGTCATCGGTCGATGCCTTCTGCCCGCGCCGCGAAAAGCGCTGCACCCAAGGCACCGCTGGCGGCCCCGTGCTGAGCTTGGACAATCTTGGGCAATTGGGTGCCGTTCAGTCCCTTGCCCAATGCTGCCTTGGCCAACATGTCGGGCAAGTCTTCTGCCATGCCCAGCCCACCAGACAAGACGATGATGTCAGGGTCGGCCGTCCGTTGGATCACGGATATGAGGTCGCCCGCCAGATCCAGCCAGACGCCTCTGACATTTTCGTAAGCGGTTTCCGTCATAATGATTTCCGGCGACGCTGCTCTGCCCGTCAAATGCTCTGCGAGGCGCGCCAACCCTGGTCCTGCAAGGTAGGTTTCAAAACACCCTTGAAGGCCGCAGCCACAAATATGAAGCGGCAAGGTGTGGCGTTGAGCAAAGTGGGCTGGAATGGGCAAGTGGCCATATTCGCCGTGTTGGCCATTGGCGTCCGGGACCAACGCACCCTCGACCACATGACCGCCTGCAACACCTGTCCCGAGCGTCAGCCCAACCACATTACGTGCGCCCTTGGCAGCGCCCATCACCGCTTCCGACAAGGTGGCGGCCCGACAGTCGTTGATGAGATGGACCGTTCGACCAACGCGCTTTGACAAGTCGTGCCCGAGCTTATGGCCTGTGACTGGCAGGTTGGCCGTCAGCATGACGCCAGTGTCTGGATGAATCAGCCCCGGCGAGCCGAGGCCAATCGCCAAGATCTCGCCGTGCCCTGTCAGCCATTCGACCTGATCCTGAAGCGCGTCCAGCAGATCGGTGTAACTTTCGTTCGGCGTCGGTATCCGACGACGGTCTTTTTCGCGCAGTTGCAGATCGAAGGCACGCGCCTCGATCTTCGTGCCACCAAGATCGATGCCGCCGATCACGCCTGACCCGCCGGAGGATAGAGTTTCACGTCGCCAACAACGCGCGTCAGGGTGCCTTGCCCCTTGAAGGGGTCGTCGACATTGAGACCGAGGCGCGACGCCAGATGCACTGCGAAGATCTGGGCGGCAACGACAGGGATGACCCCGCCCCATGTGTCATTGATCGGCGGCGGCGCGAGTTCTGTAACGGACAGCCCTGGAAACTGTTGCCGGAGTTCCGCAGCGAGATCCCGGTCATACCGCGCAATCGCAGGATCTGAGGAAACCATGCAGAACACATGCGTGTTCGGCGTCACGAAGGATTTTGGTCCGTGGCGAAAGCCCAAGCTTGAATCCCAAAGTGCCGGGATCTGGCCTGCGGAAAGCTCCATGATCTTCAGTGCGGCCTCACGCGCCGCAAAACGCAGCGCGCCAGATCCTGTGACAACCACTCGGTCCGGCGTGGTTATACTCTCCGACAAGCTCTGGAATGCGGGAAGCGCGTCTTCCAAAGCGTCGGCAAGGCGCGGAAGGGCATCACCCGGTCGAGCGGGGTCCAGAAGCGTCAGTGCTGTCAGCAACATCGTCGTATAACTCGATGTCATCGCGAAACCTTGGTCGTGGCAGGCATCCGGCAGAACGACCACGCGTTGGTTGCTGGCCGGTCGTGTGGCCAAGGCGCTTTCCTTGTTGCACGTGATGTTCAGCCTTGGAGCATCGGGAGCCAGCGCGTCCATGACGTTCAGCGCACCGACACTTTCAGCGCTGTTGCCTGACCGACCAAAGCTCAGGAGCAGCGGGCGTCCGCGCCCAATCGGGAATTGACTGGGTGCCGAGACAAGATCGGTTGACGGGACAGAAAGCAAAGGGCGTTCGCTGTTGGCAGCCAAAGCGGCAGCGACGAAGTCACCGATATAGGCCGACGTCCCCGCACCAGACAGCCAAACCGCATCAGCGTCAGTGGCGATCCACCGCCGGAGATCATTGGCCTCCGCTTCAAGTTCGGTCGCGAAGTCACGCCAGATCTGAGGCTGCGCGTGAATTTCGCGCCACGTATGCCATGGGGTCAAATCGGTCATTCTGTTCGCGTTACCTTTGCAAGCTTATCAGGGGCGTCTGGGTCGATCCCAAGGCGCGCGGCGGTTCGGTGGACAAGTGGGTAGAGCGCATAGAGCAGCGCAGCAGCCATTTCGACCCCGGTCAGGCCGGGAACCCCCAGATCAGAAGGCCCAATGCGGAACGTCGGTGTGCCTTCCGATCGGAACCGGGTTTCAGCCCGATCGAGGCTCGGCTGGCTTGCCTCATCTCCTGCGTCCAACACAAGGACGACCATTGGATTGGTCGCGAGCTGAATAGGTCCGTGCAAAACTTCGGATGCTGAATAGGCTTCCGCGTGAAGCGCCGAAGTTTCCTTGAGCTTCAGTGCGATTTCTTGTGCGACGCCGTAGCTGCACTGGCGTCCCAGAACATAGATATGGCGTGCGGCACCCAAGGTCCGCGCCAGGTCCTTCAGGACGTCATCTGGCAATCTGGCCTCAGCCACTCGGGCAACGCTGTCCGGGGTTTTGCCATCAATGGCATGCAGCAAGGCCAGCCCTGCCCCCAACGCGCCCAATACGGTTTTCGTCGCGGGAACAGCATTTTCCGGGCCGGCATTGATGCGAATGGTGGCGTCGGATTCCTGCTCGACCGCGGACCCTTCTACATTGGTGATTGCCACGGAGCGGTCCGCGCCCTTGGCGCACGCCACCAGATCCTCGCTGGCTCCGGATTGTGAGATCACAAGAGCCAGCGCATCCCCGAGCGAGACACCTTTGCCGATGGAAAAGACCGATGGTGGCAGGCTGGTCATCGGGATGCCGAGACGTTCCATGAAGGCGTAAGACAAGACGTTTGCCACAGTGTCAGACGACCCGCGTGCAAAAGTATAGATCGCGCCCGGACGCGCGATGGGCGACACCGGCTGGCGTGCCGCCGCTACGAAAACCGCCGCACCTTCGCGCATCTCGGCGGCCATTTTGGGTCCAAGTTCGCTCATCCGCGCAATCCATGCCGGTCAATGGCGCGCCATGTGTCGCTTAGATCGACGATCCGGCCCTCTTGCCGTGCCTGATCGACACCGAGGCACGCAACCCCGGCTTCGAGCGCGTCAAGAACGCCAACAGGCAACGTCTGGCTGGCGTCATTCAAGTGCCCGACGATGTCCGCCACGCTCATTTCGTCCGCGCCGTAGTGCCCCTTGCCTGTCCCAAGCGCGGTATAGTCCGCTTCGAAGATGCGGTCGTTCGTCCGTGCGTCCGTGATGTTCAAGTAGCCGCGAACGAAGTCCCCTTCAGCCATCGCCCGCGCGCCGACGACCATGAAGCGCCGATGTTCATCCGGGACATTGAGATTTGTGTGAAAGGCCAGCGTCGCGCCGCTTTCGTAGTTAAGAATGGCTGTCTGATGATCGATGATGTCTCCATCCGACAGAAACGGATCGTCTGTGGCATCCCAAACCGATGGCTTGACGTGGTAGACCTCCATCTCCGAATTGCTTTCCGGCCGATGCGCCGGAAGGAAAGACCGACGCCCACCGAAACTGGCGACCTGAACAGGCCGCGACCGGGTGATCATGTTGTAGAGATCCAGATCGTGACAGCACTTTTCCAGCATGAAGCCACCGGTCCGGGCGGTCTTGCGCCGCCAGTCGCGCATGAAGAACGCGCCGTGATATGGCCCGATGTGTTCGGACGCCTCCATGCTGGTGATCGGTCCGAGCGTGTCGAGATGCTTTCGCAGATCGACCATGTGACGCGAGTAGCGCAGGACCAGACCGACGATGACCTGGTCGGGCCCATGTTCAGCCAGGAGGTTTGCAAGCTCCAACGTCTCTTCAATGCTGGTGACAACCGGTTTTTCGCTGAACATCCGAACGCCAGCCTTGAAGCCTGCCTTCAGATCTTCCAGATGAAATTCGTTCGGCGAGCCGATGAAGAAAAGATCCGGGCCCGTCTTTGAAAGCATCTCTGTGACGCTGTCGAAACGTGGGATGCTTGGATCAAGCTCGTCGAGAAACGTCGGCTGCGGATCGTAGAACCCCACAAACTCGCAAGTATCGAGTGTATTGCGAAAGTGCTTCAGGACCGTCGCGGTCCGAAGCCCCATGCCAGAGATCGCAATGCGCATCTGGGATCTCCTTAAGCGGCAATCGCGGGGGCTTGAAGCCGTTGCAGAACACGGCCGTTGGCATCAAAGCCATGCGCAGACGAAGGTTCGAAGTCCAGCGACACAGTCATATCTTCCCGGATGGGTTCCGCACCGCCCAGCGCTGCGCAAAAGCGAGTGCCTGAGACATCGCCATGCGTCATTGATTGCCCGCCAAGACGCTCCAAAATGCGCACCTGCAGGCTCAACGCACCGTTGTCGCTCAGGAAGGTGTCTTCCGGACGAATGCCAATCTCAATCGGATCGCCGGCATGCACGCCAGATCCGTTAAGTGGCAAAGCAACATCGCGTCCGTTGGCCAAGGTAGCGACGACTTCTGTCGCGCTTGTGGACTTCGCTGTGGCGGGCAGGAAGTTCATATTGGGTTGGCCAATAAAACTGGCCACGAATTTGGACTGCGGATGATGGTAAAGCTCCATCGGCGTTCCAAATTGCTCAATCCGGCCGTCTTTCAGAACCACGATGCGGTCCGCCATGGTCATGGCTTCAACCTGATCATGGGTCACGTAAACCATTGTCGCATCGAGTTTCTTGTGCAGCTCAGAAAGCTCCACGCGCATGTCCCCGCGCAGTGCCGCGTCCA
>CAZMKY010000165.1:0-2605 GCA_964566835.1 uncultured Rhodobacterales bacterium | reverse complement strand
CCTGACCACCCCCAACCACAACTATGCTGTTCATCCCGATCTCCATCTGGCCCGTCGCCGCCGCCGGTCTATATATCGCGTGCGAACGGAACCCAATCAGAGGACAAACGCAATGGCAATCGAAGCAGGCGATACGCTGCCTGGCGGCAAATTGGTGCGGAAAGTTGGCGACGGACAATTCGAAACCGTCGAAATTGGAGCGCTGACAAAAGGGCGTCGGATTGCGATGTTCTGCCTTCCGGGGGCCTTTACCGGGGTCTGTTCATCGGCACATTTGCCAAGCTTCGTGCGCACGGCCGAACAGTTCCGCGCGAAGGGCATTGACGATGTCGTGTGCGTGTCGGTCAACGATGCACATGTCATGCACGCTTGGGGTGAGGCACACGGGGCGCACGACGCTGGTATTCTGATGCTGGGTGATCCGACGGCGGCGTTTGCCAAGGCGCTGGGGCGCGTCTTCGACGCGCCACCCGCAGGGCTTTATAGCCGCATGACGCGCGTCGCGATGCTGGTGAATGACGGCACGGTCGAAGTCTTGCAGCTTGAAGAAGACTATTCCGTCTGCGACCTGACCGGCGGTGAAACCCTTCTCGAAAAAGTCTGAAGCGCCGCGTCTACGAAAAACCCCGGCGTTTGGCCGGGGTTTCCTGTCTTAGTCTTCTGACCGCAGAATGGTGCGGGTCGGGAACGGAATGTCGACGCCGCCTGCATCCAAGGCTTCCTTCACGCGGCGCTTCATGTCCGCCTGATAGGCGAAGTAGTCGCCGGACTTCACCCAGACGCGGACAAGGAAATCGACCGAGAAATCGCCAAGGTTGTTGACCTGAATGAACGGCTCCGGATCTGTCAGCGAGCGTTCGTCCGCCATGATGGTGTCGCGGATGATCCGCTCTGCGTCCGCCAGATTGGCGCCGTAGCCCACGCCGAACGTCCATTCGGCACGGCGCGTGTCGTAGATCGAATAGTTGGTGATCGTGTTGCCCCAGATCTCGGTATTGGGGACGATGACCTGCACATTGTCGAGCGTGGCCAGTTCCGTATTGAAGATCGAGATGCCCTTCACGGTGCCCATCACGCCGTTGACGCTGACAAAATCCCCGACCTTCAATGGCCGGAACAGGACGAGCATCACACCGGCCGCGATCCCGCCCAGAACGCCTTGCAAGGCAAGGCCGATGGCCAGACCGGCGGCACCGACAAGCGCCACGAGGGAGGTCGTCTGCACCCCGAAGTTCTGCAGGATGAAGATGACCGTCAGGGCAAGGATGGCATAGCGCGCCAGGTTGCCAAGGAAGCCCGCGATGGTGACATCAAACCGCTTGGACCGGTTAGAGACGGACAGGATCCGCCGCTTGACCCACCCGGCGATGAAGAAGCCGATGATCAGGATCAGGAGTGCCAGAACAAGATCGCCGGTCACGCCAAGAATGACGTCAAGCGTCAGTAGATCGCGCAGCGATTGGCCGCCGATCTCGTAAGACAGGATTGGATCGAGGTATTCCATCAGGCCAAAGCCTCCATCCGCGTGGCCAGCTTCACATCCAAGTCGGTCAGCCCGCCCGCATCATGCGTGGTCAATGTGACGTCCACGGTCTTGTAGACGTTCGACCATTCAGGATGGTGGTTCATCTTCTCGGCCACGATGGCGACGCTCGACATCCAGCCAAAAGCGGTGATGAAATCCTTGAAGACAAAGCTCTTGGTGATGCCGTCGCGGTCTGAAAGCTCTTGCCAGCCCGATGCCTTCAAAGGCTCAAGCGCCGCATCCCGCGCGGCGCCGGTCAGTTTCTCGGCCATGATGTCCCTCATTGTTGTGCCAATGGCGCACCCGCGCCTTCCCAGTTTGAACAACACGGGTCAAGCCGGTTTCGTTCCAAAGGGGGGCTTCGATCTCGGTTCCGAAATGCTGTCAGTGCCGTTTCTTGATAGCTCGGATTGCCGCCCGACGGGCGCTTTCCCACGCTTCAGACATTGAAGGTTTCGCTCGGATCAGTTCGATGCTTTGACTGTCGCCATACCAACGAAGTGCACACATAACCGTGCCGACGTCAGCGTCGTTCTCCACCATCGACAGCAACCGATGCAGAAACTCACGTACCTTGCCGGTTTCTTGAGGACGAACTTTACTCAATCCTAACATGTTGAGCACGCTTGCTGTCTTAACGGACATCTTTGTATCTGCGTCAGGCAAGGAAAACTCAGGTTCAGCAATCTTGAGGATAGCTGTAAGCGTCTGATCGGACGGTATTTTTTCTAAAAAACTAAAAATCAAAGGTCGTTTCGCCTGATCTTCAGCCAGCAAAGCAATGCCGTCAAATCCATCGACACAATAGGTGGAAACTATCTCGGACCATGTGGCCAAAGGAACTTTGGGAAAGCATGGATGGTGTAGCCAGTCGTATTGTGCGGCCAACTCTCGGAGCAACACCGCGTACTCTGGCGAAGGTTTCTTTGCCAAACCTGTTATGTCTTCGACCTCTACGAGGCCTTTCTTTGCTTTTGATCTTAGAGCACCAGTCAAACGACCACTCGCGCATTGGACACAACGGAGTTAACTCGCGAGCGGTCAACAATCAATGAATGGTCCCAATGGGCTGGTAGCGGT
>CAZMKY010000164.1:0-7667 GCA_964566835.1 uncultured Rhodobacterales bacterium | reverse complement strand
GATTGAATCGGCGCCGTATTCTTCCGGCGCGCCTGCGGCCTCTGCCATGCCAATTATCCTTGGTATTTTGAGGAATTTATAGGCGGATCAAGGGGGAATGTCACGCCTTGGGCACAATATTTAGTGTCTGACGGGGTGTTTTTGAAGGTGTTGGGCTTAGGCGTCGTCGACAACGCGAGAATTGCGTCGTTCGGGCCTATGTGAAGGGGATCACCAGCCCCACGCCGACGAGCAAAAGACCCGACACAATGTTTGTTCGCCGCAGCGCCTTGGGCGAGGTCAGAAGGCGGCGCGCGCGGTCAATGAAAACGGCCAGAGACAGGTTCCCGAGAAGCGGAATGATCAAGGACAAGCCACAGATTGCCGCGATGTCGAGCGCGGTCAGCTGCGTCAGATCGAAGAAGCCGGGCAAGACACCCATGTAGAACAGGATCGCCTTGGGATTGCCGAGGATCACGGCGACACCGGCGAGGAATCCAGCCCACATGCCTGGACGGGTCAGACGGCTGTCGCTCGCGATGGATTTGTCCGCATTTCGGACCAGCAGGACCCCCATCGTCAGGAACGTCAGGCAGGCCACCCAGCGCAGGACCGTCATGAAGCCGTCAAAGACGGAGACAACCCAAGTGACCCCGAGGATGGCCAAGAGCGGCCAGAGGATGTCACCGACAACAACACCCAGCGCCAATGGCCAAGCCGCATGAAAGCCGCCGGAAAGGGTTCTGGCGGTCAGTGCGACCCATACCGGGCCGGGGGTGAAGAACAGGATGAGAAGCGCGACGGCGTAAAGCGTGGCGTCGGCGGGCGTGATCGTCATGGGGAAAGGTCCGATAGGCCGCCCACCTCGGACACCGAAAGGCTGAGCGCCCTGTCACCCAGAGCTTCGAACAACTCTGGCCCCGTGCCCGTCATCCAGGCCTGCGCGCCGAGGTGGTGGATCTCGTCATAGAGGGCAGCGCGGCGGTCGGCATCCAGATGCGCCGCGACTTCGTCCAGAAGCAGAACAGGTGCCGCGCCCGTGTCTTCCGTCAACGCGCGCGCATTCGCGAGGACAAGCGAGATCAGAAGCGCCTTCTGTTCTCCGGTGGAACACTGGGAGGCCACTACGCCTTTGAGCGCGAATACCGCTGCCAGATCGGCACGGTGCGGGCCGACATGGGTGCGACCTGCGCGCAGGTCCTCCACACGGCCTTCTGCCAGCATCGTGCGAAAGGCATCTTCGTCGGACAACTGGGCGTCGCTCAGCAAGTCCAGTTCGGCGGTTGGAAAGACGGTGTCCGCACCGGCCTGTGCCGCTCTGAGGCGGTCAATGGTGATCCGCCGCGCCCTGTCGATCTTTGCCCTGGCTTTTGCCATCTGCTGTTCCAAGGCGTCATACCAGCCGGCATCGCGGACCTGATCTTTCAGAAGCCGGTTCCTGTCGCGCATGGATTTCTCGTAGGCCAACGTCGCCTCGGCATGCCCGGGATCGAAGCTTAGCGTCATGCGGTCCAGAAAGCGCCTGCGCCCATCCGCCCCTTCCGTCCAGAGCCGATCCATGGCTGGCACCAGCCACAGAACGCGGAAAAGCCGACCAAGGGCTGTCTGCGGACTGGCCTTGCCATCAATGGTGACCGTGCGAGGCTGACCGGGTTCTGCCCGCGTTTCCAACTCGTGTGTCTGGTGGCCCATGTCGAGCACGCCTGCGACCTTCCAGCCGAGGCTTTCCGGGCGCCGCACCAAATCCTGCGCGCCAGCCCGCCTGAGGCCGCGGCCGGGCGACAGCATCGAGATGGCTTCCAGAATGTTGGTTTTGACCGCACCATTCGGACCATGAAGCGCGACGGACGCCGCGCCCGGCTGAACCGTCGTGCGTTTGTGAGACCTGAAGTGCGAAAGCGTCAGCTCTGTCAGGGCGGTCATTCCGCCGCCCTGCCCGGCTTAGACCCGCATCGGCATGACGACATAGACAGCGGTCTGATCATTGCCTTCCCGCATCAAGGTCGGATCGCCGGACCCGTTGAACAGAAAGACCGCGTTTTCACGATCTACCTGGCTGGCGATTTCAAGCAAGTACTTGGCATTGAAGCCAATTTCCAAACGTTCGTCCGCATAGGCGACGCCCAGTTCTTCTTCTGCCGCGCCTGCGTCGGGTGCGTTTACCGACAAGACCAGCCGGTCTTCGTCCAAGGCGAGCTTGACGGCGCGCGACCGCTCGGACGAGACGGTGGCCACGCGATCGACGGCGCGCGCGAATTCGGAGGCATCGACTTCCAGACGCCGCGTGTTGCCTTGCGGGATGACGCGGGAATAGTCGGGGAAGGTGCCGTCGATGACCTTGGAGGTCAGGGTGATGGCAGGGGTCGCGAAGCGGACTTTCGTTTCCGATACGCTGACGGCGATCTCGGTGTCGTCGTCGTCAAGAAGCTTGCGCAATTCGCCCACCGTCTTGCGGGGCACGATGACGCCGGGCATCGTCTCGGCGCCGACTGGCAGATCTGCATCAATGCGCGCCAGCCGGTGACCATCCGTGGCCACACAGCGCAGGACCTGACCATCTTCGGCGGTCGCGACATGCATGTAGACGCCGTTCAGGTAATAGCGGGTTTCCTCGGTCGAGATTGCGAACTTCGACTTGTCGAAGAGACGTCTTAGAACCGGGGCCGGGGCTGCGAAGTTTGCCGAGTACTCCGTCGAGGCCATGACCGGGAAGTCTTCGCGCGGCAAGGTCGCAAGCGTGAAGTGCGATCTGCCTGCTTCAACCGTGACACGTCCCGAAGCGCCATCATCGGTCAGCGAAACCATCGCACCGTCCGGCAGTTTACGCACAATTTCATGCAGCGTGACAGCGGCCACCGTGGTGGCGCCCGCCCGTTCGACCATCGCCGGGGCCTGGTCAACGACTTCGATATCCAGGTCCGTGGCACGGAAGCTGACGCCGTTGCCTTCGGCTTCGATCAGGACATTGGCGAGGATCGGAATGGTGTTCCGCCGCTCGACCACGGATTGGGCCTGAGACACTGCCTTCAACAGGGCGCCGCGTTCGATGGAGAATTTCATGTGCCTCTCGCTCCACTAAAGCCGGAAGGGGAACCCTATCGGCTTCCCCCCGGTCTGCAATCGCTTTTTTCAATGGAATCCTGTGTTGGCCGCCGCGTCAAGCGGGGCGGCCACAGATCATGCCTCCAGAGAGCGTCTCAGAAGCTCCAGATCGTCGGCAATCTGGCTGTCCTGCGCACGCAGCTCTTCGATCTTGCGGACGCCGTGCATAACGGTCGTATGATCGCGGCCACCGAAACGGCGTCCGATTTCGGGCAGGCTGCGCGACGTCAACTGCTTGGACAGGTACATCGCGATCTGACGCGGGCGGGCGAAGGTGCGAACGCGCTTTGGACCGATCAGGTCGGACAGGCGAATGTTGAAGTGATCGCTGACCTTCCGCTGGATTTCTTCCACCGTGATCTTCTTGTCCGAGGCCCGAAGAATGTCCGCAAGACAGTCCTGCGCCAACTCCAGCGTAACCTCGCGACCGACCAGAGCGCCAAACGCAAAGAGACGCATCAGGGCCCCTTCGAGAACCCGCACATTGGTTGAGATCCGGTGTGCAAGAAACTCCAGCACACCATCTGCGATTTCGAGGTCGCGGAACTGGGCTGAGTACTGATCGACCTTCTGTTGAAGGATACCGAGGCGCAATTCGTAGTTGGTCGGGTGCAGATCGACGACAAGACCGGACTGAAGGCGGCTGACGATGCGATCTTCGATGCCGGCGATTTCAGTCGGCGCGCGATCAGATGAAACGATGATCTGCTTGTTCTGGTCAACCAGAGCGTTGAATGTATGGAAGAATTCTTCCTGTGTCGCGTCTTTGCCAGCGATGAATTGAACATCGTCGACCATCAACACGTCGACCGAACGGAAGAGCTGTTTGAACGCGATCATGTCCTTGTCGCGCAGCGCCTGAACGAAGCGATACATGAACTGTTCGGCTGACAGATAAACCACGCGCAGTTCCGGCGAACGCTTCTGAAGCTCCCATGCGATGGCGTGCATGAGGTGCGTTTTACCTAGACCAACGCCGCCATAGAGGAAAAGCGGGTTGAACGTGACAGTGCCGCCTTCGGCAACGCGCCGTGCTGCGGCATGGGCCAGTTCGTTCGGCTTTCCAACGACGAAAGTGTCAAAGGTGAAGCGGCTATCGAGCGGGGCGCCCGGCATGTCGTCCAGATCGGCATTCGCCTTGGCGGCCGCGGGGGCCGGTGCTGCCTCTTCCTGCTTGGCGGCAGGGCGCGGCATCGCGGTCGACGGGACGGCAAACTCCACCCGGCTGACGTCTTCGCCAGCATTGGTCAGTTCGCGCAGGATTTGGTCGCCGAAGTTACGGCTGACCCAATTGCCCATGAAATTCGTCGGAACGAGAAAGGTCGCAACACCATTCTCAAGCTCGGAGAATTCGAGCGGCTCGATCCAGTTTACGTAGTTGTTCTTGCCAACTGTCTTAAGCAATTCTTCACGGATGTTTCCCCAGGCTTCGTTTGTCATACTCTCTCAATCCGATCGCTTTTTTGTTTTAAGTCTGGCGCCAAGCCAAACCCCGGGTTTTCCATCCGTTGACGGTCCCCCGTTGTCCCGTTGCGTTCAGATCGCCTTCGAAGCCTTCGGAGACGTTCAGGCAAGTGACAGACTTGCCGTTCCTCTCGAAGTGCTGTGTCACAGCTTCGGCAGCCCTAAGAGACCGAGCTCCGGATCGGCAAATGAACAGCATGCGGCCGACAGTTTCTATGTCGACGGCATTTGCCACCTCGATCGCGAATCCCGGATTAACAGCCATGCCAGGATATTGGGCCCACTCGATGAACAGCGGCGAGTGACCAATTTCCTGTACGTCCGGCACGCCTACGAAACCCCATTCCGCATGCGTACGAACGTCGATGAGACGAGCGTTTTTTTCTTCTTCAAGAATGCACCATGCTTCATCGGGTGAAACCTCCCCGATGCGCGGGTGCGAACCCGTGCTCATGTGACCCTGTCCCCCCAAGGACGATGTGAATCGCCTGATGACGCTAGCAATGAGGATCAGGACCTCGCAACAGGCCTTTGCGCTTGACTCTGCATTCCGCGATTCCGAATCCCAGTGGCGATGCATTTTTGCACTTGTCCACAGGCACTTAGCCGGAAAAATAAAAAATGGCGCAGCAAAAGCTACGCCATTTCAATACTTTAGGTCGTATCTGCCTTATCCGAGGGCTTTTACCCGTGCGGAGAGGCGCGACATTTTCCGGGAAGCGGTGTTCTTGTGGAAAACGCCTTTGGTCACGCCGCGCATCAGTTCGGGCTGAACAACGCGCAGTGCTTCCTGTGCGGCATCCTTGTCGCCGGATGCGATCGCTTCTTCAACTTTGCGAAGGTAGGTGCGGATACGCGAACGGCGGGCGGTGTTGACGGCGTTGCGACGCTGGTTCTGACGCGCGCGTTTCTTGGACTGAGGCGTGTTGGCCATGATCTTTCCCTCGATTGGGTCGTTAGCAAAATTTCTAGCGTGACGACCCCGGTCAATCCGGCCGATCCGATCTTGCCTAAGCGGGCACCACGCGCATGTAGCGGCGGCGTATAACGAGGATTCGCGGTGTTGGGAAGACCCCGGCGCTATTTATCGCGGAACTGCGCTTCGCGCTTCTCGACAAAGGCTTGCATGCCTTCCGTCTGATCTTTCGTCGCAAAGAGTGAATGGAACAGACGACGCTCGAACAACAGGCCTTCCGACAGCGTCGTTTCATAGCTGCGGTTGACGGCCTCTTTGGCGGCCATAACGCTGATCATCGACTTCTCGGAAATCTTCTGCGCGGCGGCCATGGCTTCGTCCATAAGTTTCTTGGCCGGCACAACACGGCTGACAAGGCCAGATCGTTCTGCTTCTTCGGCATCCATGAAACGGCCCGTCAGGTGCATCTCCATCGACTTCGACTTGCCGACAAACCGTGTCAGGCGCTGGCTGCCGCCAAGGCCTGCGATCACGCCAAGATTGATTTCGGGCTGCCCGAACTTGGCCGTGTCAGACGCGATAATGAAGTCGCAGGTCATCGCCAGTTCGCAGCCGCCGCCCAGCGCATAGCCGGACACCGCCGCGATAATCGGTTTGCGGCACCGCACGAGTGCCTGGATGTCTTCGTGCAGGAAGTCGCCTGTGAACACGTCGACGAACGACTTTTCCGCCATTTCGGTGATATCAGCACCGGCCGCGAAGGCTTTCTCGGACCCCGTGATGATGAGGCAGCGGATCTTGTCATTGGCTGCGCCGTCGTTCACGGCTTGCGCCAGTTCCGACATCAGTTCGGCGTTCAAAGCATTCAGCGCTTCGGGCCGGTTCAGTCGTATGACCATGATATGGTCGTCAATCGTGACTTCGATCGTCTTGAACGCCATGACAGTCTGCCGTGTTGCTTCGGATCAGAGGCAAGGCTTAGCACCCCGTGGGCGGGGATCAAGCTATCTTTGGCATTGCTTGCAATAGAAGGTCGAGCGTCCGGACTGTACGATCCGACTGATTTCGCCAGTGCAATCAGGGGTCTGACAGGGGTGGCCTTCCCTGTCATAGGCCCTGAAATTGTGCTGAAAATAGCCAAGGTCGCCGTCGACCTGACGGTGATCGCGCAGCGAAGAGCCGCCGGCCCTGATCGCATCTTTCAGCACATCCCGGATGATTGGGACCAAAGCCGCAATGCGCGGCCCGGAGATACGCCCGGCCTTGCGAACCGGTGAAATCCCGGCGCGGTGCAACGCCTCAGAGACATAGATATTGCCAAGGCCGGCCACGACGCGTTGATCCAAGAGCGCCGATTTGATGGGGGTATTCTTCCCTGCGAGCGCACGGACGAGATAGGCCTCGTCAAACGTGTTGCCTAAAGGTTCTGGCCCCAGCGATTTCAGCCATGCATGGGCGTCGACCCCTTCGGACGCGGCAAGATCCATTGCTCCGAACCGACGGGCATCGTTGAAGGTGACACGCGCGCCGGCCTCGGTCTCCAGCACGACGTGATCGTGTTTCTCGGGCGCGGGGTGGTCGTGATGGAAACTGCCCTGAACCTTGCCCGAGATCAAAAAACGGCCCGACATGCCAAGGTGCGCCAAGAGGGTTTCCCCCGTGGACAGCGCGAGAAGCAGATACTTGGAGCGCCGTCCAAGGGACGTGACGGTCGCGCCTGTCAGGCGTTCCGCCATACGTTCAGGCAACGGCCATCTGAGGTCCGGTCGGCGCACATCGGCATGGACGATCTTCTGGCCTTCCAGCACTGGCTGCAGGCCGCGCCGCACGGTTTCGACCTCCGGCAACTCGGGCATCGCGTCAATTTCCCTCAGTCTATTCCGATTGTCCCGCCTCACGGGCACCCTATAAGAAGGACCAGAGATAGAGAACGGCAAGGCCAGATGGCGGAAAAACCTTCACAAACCACGCATTTCGGCAATCGCGATGTCCCGGAAGAGGACAAGGCGGGGCTCGTTCAGGGTGTCTTCACATCCGTTGCGTCGCGCTATGACATCATGAACGACGTGATGTCCGTCGGCATTCACAGGCTCTGGAAAGACGCCATGATGGACTGGCTTGCGCCACGGCGGGGTCAAAAGCTTCTGGATGTCGCGGGTGGCACGGGCGACATCGCCTTCCGCTTCCTGAAGCGCGCCGAGCAGAC
>CAZMKY010000163.1:0-2396 GCA_964566835.1 uncultured Rhodobacterales bacterium | reverse complement strand
CGAGGATGCACCAGACCTGACCTTTGACATCCCTGTCGACAACAAGCGGATGGATCACGACCACTGATCGCCGAATAGGGTATTTGAGAACAGAGGAAAGGGCAGGGCCGTCCTTTCCTTGGATGCGCCGCTACCTGTCCAGAACCTCAGCCACCCAGGCGGGCACGATTTCGCTCGCCGGGCCAAGGCGGATATCGTTGAACAGGGCCGAGACGTCAGAGGCTTCCAGGTTCAGCTCAATCGTCTCTGCCCCGTGTGACGCGGCTTCGGCCACGAATCCCGCAGCAGGATACACCTGTCCGCTGGTGCCAATGGCGACGAAGACATCGGCCTCTGACAGATGCGTGGCTATCTCGTCCATGTGTTCGGGGATTTCGCCAAACCAGACGATGTCGGGCCGAAGCGTGGGTTCTCCGCAATTGGGGCAGGGGGTGTCTGCAAAAAGCTCGTCCGGGGCGTCCATCTGGTGGCGGCAGTTCGTACATTTCGCCCGGTCGAGGTGGCCATGCATGTGCAAGACGTCTTCGGCGCCCGCATCTTCGTGCAGGCGGTCGACGTTCTGCGTGATCAGGATCACATCGCCGGAATGATCCTGCTGCAACTCGGCCAAGGCCACATGCGCATCATTCGGGCGCGCCTCTGCGGCATTGGCCCGGCGCGCATTGTAGAAGGCGTGGACCTTCGACGGATCGCGCGCAAAGCCTTCCGGTGTCGCGACCTCTTCAAGATCGTATTCCGACCACAAGCCACCTTCGTCGCGAAACGTGCCCAGCCCGCTTTCAGCGGACACGCCGGCCCCGGTCAGTATGACGATCTTCATGGACATCCCCTCATCAGTCTGGAAACTCTGCCATGATTGAACGGGAAAGGTCACGGGGTCAGATGTCAGTCACACGCGTTCTCTTTGTCTGTCTCGGCAACATCTGCCGCTCGCCTTCGGCCGAGGGCGTCTTTCGGGCCAAGGCGGAAGCGGAAGGTCTTGCCGTGGAGATCGACAGCGCCGGCACGTCCGGCTGGCATATCGGGGATCCGCCTTATGGCCCGGCCATCCAGGCGGCAAGCGTTCGGGGCTATGACCTGACCCCACTTCGCGCGCGCGCTTTCACCGCGCGGGACTTTGCAGATTTCGACCTGATCATCGGAATGGACCCGGACAACATCGCCAATATCGAGGCGCTCCGCCCGGAAGGGTCAACCACACCGGTGCGCCTGATGATGGACTTCGCGCCGGGGCAGGGCACAGACACAGTTCCGGATCCGTACTACACGCGGGATTTCGACGGCGCCCTCGACCTTATCGAAGCCGCCTCGGACGGGCTCGTGAGGCATCTGGCCCCTTAGGCCCGGCAGAAGGCCTCGGCCGTGGCGCCAAAGTTCTTGTAGCGCTTCCAGAATGACTCGTCGCTGCGCCGGTCCGACTGGCGAACTTCCTGCGCGCGGTCTGGATTGTTGAAGAAGGTTGCGGCCAGTCTCTGGTCCCGCGCATCCAAGGTCAGGTTTGCGGCATCCTGAATGCAGCCGCACAAGTTTCGATCCCCGTTCGACCTCTCCGAGGCCAGACAGGCCCGTTCAATCTGGTTTGCCTGAAGGGGGGTGGCCAGGCCCAATAGAATTACGGCCGTCGCAGCGATACGCTTCATCTTGCCCTCTAAATCTGCCTCGCGGCGCGCTTTGTGCACGCTCTCAATAAGCGGAATCCTGCCACAACTCTTGTTACTTGGCTACGCTTTTCCGCTCAGAACAGGACAGGGGCCAAGGACAGGACCAGGAGGAGCGCCATGACCGCGTTGAAAATGCGCAGACGCACGCGGCTTGTCAGAACACGGCGCAATTCCTGACCCATGAGGCACCAGACCCCAACGGAAGGCAGATTGATCGCACCAAAGACGACGGCGACGAAGGCGATGCCGATCAGGCCCGGCTCCGGCGCGTAGACGGTGACCGCAGTCAATGCCATTGCCCACGCCTTGGGGTTGACCCATTGAAAGGCGGCGGCCTGCAGAAAGGTCATCGGTGTGCCTTCTGCTTCACGCTCAGACGGCGCGGCCGCGTTTGCGATCTTCCACGCCAGCCACAGCATGTAGACGACGCTGACCACCACCAGAACCGTGTGCAACTGGGGCCAGGCTTCGAAGAGACCAGCCAAGCCGATACCCATCAGAATGGCCATGAAGATGAAGCCAAGCGCGACGCCCAGCATATGCGGGATTGTTCTGCGAAATCCGAAATTTGCCCCTGATGCCATAAGCATAAGGTTGTTCGGCCCCGGCGTGATGGAGGTGACGAAGGCGAAGGTCGCAAGCGCGATGAGAAGCTCGAAGGTCATGACGCAATTATATTGCCGGCGATGCGAATTGAATTGCGAATTGAGGTGATATGAGTGTAATTTTGCAATC
>CAZMKY010000162.1:0-6198 GCA_964566835.1 uncultured Rhodobacterales bacterium | reverse complement strand
TCTTCCCATGTCAAACTGCAAGTTGACACCACGGCAGTCGTTCTCGCGAGGACCGTAGGTAACCAAGGTCCCATGAGCCGCCAAGCCCTTGTAAAAGACGGGGCCGCCTTTAGAGAAATGTTTGAAAAAGTCGTGAGTGTGACTTTATGACATCCATGCTCCACCAATGATAGGATACCGACTTACCTCCAGTGCCCGTCAGAGTGACCTTGACACAGTTGTCGGCGCTAGCGCCAGAGATAACAGCCGCGAGGAATGCAGAGCAAAAGGCAACCTTCATGTTGATAAGTTTCTGGTGCGAAATTTCATCAAAAAATTGTGGCAACGATCGTGGTTCCAATGGATTTTCTGCGCCTGCCCGCCATCTCGGTCGTCGGTGTTCTGTTCTACGACGAGCCGCTTTCCGCCGCCGTCTATGTCGGGGCGATTTTGATCTTCACGGGCAATTATCTGAACATCTGGAGCGAGCAGCGTAGCGTAAGGGCCACATGACGCGGCGGCACGAAATTTTGTGACGCGGCGTCATTAATTGACCCGTTCTGCCCTCTTTTTAATGTGCCTGCACGGGAAAGCGTCACAATGGGGACAATCAGAGTTATGAAGCGAGTTATCATCACCGCTGCGGCAATGGGCGTGAGCGCCAGCGCTGCATTTGCAGGCGGGTTGGACCGTTCCGGTCAGCCAATCGGAATAATTTTTCAGGACGGCAACTATGCCGAACTGTCATTCGGTTACACCAGCCCGGAAGTCTCGGGCAACGACCTTGCGTCGACGCTGTCATACGGCAACGTCGCAGGCAGCTTCGGGCTCTTGTCCGGCGGCATCAAGTACGACTTCAACGACCAAATTTCGTTGTCCCTTATTGTGGATGAGCCTTTTGGCGCTGATGTGACCTACCCAACCAGCGCGACGACACCTTTGTTGTCGGGGACATCCGCGATCGCCAGCAGCAGATCGGTAACGGGTGTCGTTCGCTACAAATTCAACGAGAACGTCTCGGTTCATGGTGGCCTCCGCCTCCAACGCGCCAAGGGCAACATCACATTGGCAGGTCTCGCTTTCGGCGGACTTGACGGCTACAACGTTGAGTTGGAGTCCGACACGGGCGCTGGATACGTCGTCGGTGCAGCCTATGAAATCCCAGAGATCGCGCTGCGCGTCGCACTAACCTACAACTCGGCGATTGATCATACTTTTGACAGCATCGAGACCGTCGGTGGATTTCCTGTAACTCCTCCGGACACAACTGAGATTGAGACACCAGCGTCTTGGAACCTTGATTTCCAAACCGGCGTTGCGGAAAACACGCTTGTGTTTGGCTCCATTCGCTACGCCGAATGGGAGAACTTCCTTATCTCGCCAACGTTCTTCGCTGGCGCGACCGGTGGCGGTTCCATTTCATCCCTGGATAATTCGACTTCGTATTCGCTTGGGGTTGGCCGTCGCTTCTCGGACAAGCTTTCGGCGTCGATCGCCATTGGCTACGAAGCTGGCGGTTCAGATGACCTCGTGTCGCCGCTTGCACCGTCTAACGGCAATCGTTCCCTCTCTGTTGGCGCTCAGTACGCCCTTAACGATCAAGTCACACTTTCGGGCGGCGTTCGCTACACGAAGCTTGGTGACGCGCGCCCGGAAACTGGCACGCCTGATACAGCGCGGGCAACGTTCACCAATAACGATGCATTGTCAGTCGGTATCCGGGTCGGCTACTCGTTCTAAGCCAACCGACAACCGAAACCAAAAAAGGCCCCGCGAATCCGGCGGGGCCTTTTCTTTTGCGCTTGTCGCAAGTTCCGGGTCGCGCCTGTGGCCCACGTCGGGCTAAGCAGCAGACATGGCACCGCAAAAGACACTGACAGCCCGCGCATGGGCGGAAATGGCAATCCTCGCTCTGATCTGGGGCGGGTCCTTTTTGGCGATCCGTATCGCGCTCGACGAACTGCCAGCGCTGTCTTCCGTGGCGCACAGGGTGCTTTGGGCTGCCGTGGCACTGTGGATCGTCGTCTTGGCACAACGCCTGTCACTCCCAAGGGGCTGGCGGATCTGGGGCGCGTTCCTCGTCATGGGGGTTCTGAACAACGCCATCCCCTTTTCGTTGATGGCGTGGGGGCAGCTTCATATTGAAACCGGGCTGACCGCGATCCTGAACGCGGCGACGGCCATTTGGGGCGTTGTCTTTGCGGCCCTGGTCTTTGCGGACGAGCGTTTGACCGCGACTCGTGCCTTGGGCGTCGGGCTGGGATTCTTCGGCGTCGCAACAGCCATCGGGCTTGGCAATCTTCTGGCCTTCGATGTCAGATCGCTCGCTCAATTGGCTGTCGTTCTTGGCACGGTGTCTTACGCCGTCGCTGGCGTTTGGGCACGCGTGGCCATAAGCGGTGTGGCCCCGCAAGTGGCCGCCGCAGGCATGCTGACCGCGTCTGCCCTGGTGATGGTTCCGCTGGCATGGATCGTAGACGGACCTTTGCCCTTTGACCTTAGCCTCACGACATGGGGGGCGGTCGGATATTATGCGCTGATCTCAACTGCGCTGGCCTACCTGCTCTACTACCGCATCCTTGCCATGGCCGGTTCCGGGAACCTGCTTCTGGTCACGTTGCTGATCGCACCTGTTGCCATCGTCCTTGGGGCGCTGGTCCGCGGGGAAAACCTGGGCGCCAACGCCTATGTCGGTTTTGCCCTATTGGGCCTCGGCTTGCTGCTTCTTGATGGGCGTGTGCGCCACCTTTGGCGAAAAACGAAAGCGACAGGAACAACAGCCCGTTGACCCCGAAATCCGTCCCGCCTACCCACAGCTTGAAGACGTTGTTGAGGGACGGCCCAGATGATCTACCGGGACGCGGAAGACTGGCGTAGCGCCGATGCCAAGCGGCTCATGTTGTTTGGCATGTCCGGGCTTGGGAAGACCTACATCTCTTCCATGCTCCGCGAGACGGCGGGCTGGTTCCACTATTCTGTCGATTACCGGATTGGCACGCGCTACATGGGCGAGCACATCGCCGACAACGCCAAGGCTGAGGCGATGAAGGTTCCGTTTCTGGCCGAGCTCCTGAAAAGCGATTCAATCTACATCGGGTCAAACATCACGTTCGAGAATCTCGATCCGCTGTCCAGCTATCTTGGCAAGCCCGGCAATCCGAAGCTGGGTGGTCTGACATTCAAAGAATACCAGCGCCGCCAGGATCTGCATCGCTCGTCCGAGATTTCTGCGACTCTGGATGCAGCCCACTTTATCCAGCGGGCCAAACGGATCTATGGCTACGACAACTTCATCTGCGACACCTCTGGGTCGATCTGTGAAGTCATCGACACCGCCAACCCCGAAGACGACGTCATGCAGGTCATCTCGTCCGTGCTGCTCCCTGTCTGGATCAAGGGCAGCGAAGATCACACGGCAGAACTTGTCCGCCGCTTCGATAAGGCACCGAAGCCAATGTACTATCAGCCGCAGTTCCTGCTGTCCGCGTGGAAGACGTACCTGAAGGAAAACGGCATCCTTGAAAAAGAAGTCGATCCGAACGCCTTCATCCGCTGGACCTATGCCCGTGCCTTGGCGCACCGCCAACCGCGTTATCAGGCCATGGCAGAGCAATGGGGCGTGACTGTCGAAGCCGAGGATGTGGCGCGCGTCACGTCCGAAGCGGATATGGTCGACCTCGTGGCGGACGCGCTGGCTGCACGCTAAGGCGTGAACGTCCCCGCCTTGCCATCCCCGGGCCAGAGTGCCTATGTGCTGATCCTACCAATTGGAGCCTGAAGAAAATGCCGATCCGTATTCCATCCAACCTGCCTGCCTTCGACGTGCTGACGCGCGAAGGTGTGATGGTGATGGACGAGGATCTGGCCGCCAAGCAAGACATCCGCCCGCTGAAAATCGGCCTTCTGAATCTGATGCCGAAGAAGATCCAGACCGAAAACCAGTTCGCCCGCCTGATCGGGGCCTCTCCCCTGCAGGTGGACTTCCATCTGATCCGCATGTCGGAACATCAGACGAAGAACACCGCGGCGGAGCATATGGAGGAATTCTATCGTCCGTTTCAGGACGTAAAGTCCGAGAAGTTCGATGGTCTGATCATCACCGGTGCACCGATTGAGCACCTGCCCTTTGAAGAGGTCACCTATTGGGATGAGCTAAAGGAGGTCATGGAGTGGACGCAGACCAATGTTCACAAGACCTTCGGCGTTTGTTGGGGCGGTATGGCAATGGCCTACCATCTGCACGGGCTGAAGAAGCATATGCTCGATGCCAAGGCCTTCGGATGCTTTCGCCAGAAGAACCTTGCGCCAGCTTCGCCTTATTTGCGTGGGTTCTCGGACGACTGTGTGATCCCTGTCAGCCGCTGGACCGAAGTCCGGCAGAATGAAGTCGATAAGATTGATGGCCTGACCACGCTCCTCGGCTCAGAAGACGTGGGTCCCTGCCTGATCGAAGATACGGACCATCGCGCGCTCTATATCTTCAACCACTTCGAATACGACAGTGGCACGCTCAAGCAGGAATATGACCGCGACGTCGCCTCAGGCAGCCCGATCGAAGTGCCGCGGAACTATTACCCCGGGGATGATCCGACGACCGCGCCAGCGAACCGTTGGCGCAGCCATGCGCATTTGCTCTACGGCAATTGGGTCAGCGAGATCTATCTGACAACGCCATATGACATGAACCTCATTGGCCAGTCTTCCACGGATCTCAGGACGTAAGGTCGTGGTCGAAATGCGCGTCCGGACCGCTAGTTTCCTTGGAAACTGTTACCGAGGCCAACTTTGCGTAAATCCGTGCTGACCGTATCTCTTCTTCTCGGTGTTTTGCTGCTGACCGGCTGCAGCTTTCTGGTGGATCGAAAGGCTGATCTTCGCGAAGCCGAGGCGGAAGCGCGGTTTCCGCCCGAAGGTCAGCTGATCGAAGTCGATGGCCGCACGGTTCATGTCGTCGACGAGGGCGAAGGACCAACTGTCATCCTGATCCACGGCGCCAGTGGCAACACCCGTGACATGACGTTCTCGCTTGGGCGGGCGCTGAAAGATCGCTACCGCGTCCTAACCTTCGACCGCCCGGGCCTTGGCTGGACCGAGCGGATCAGCGAAGCGTTCGAGGGGCCCTACAATACACGTGCTGAAAGCCCGATCGAACAGGCGCGGTTTCTGGCAAAAGCTGCGCGCCAAATGGGCGCGGACAATCCACTTGTCGTTGGCCATTCTTATGGTGGCGCTGTCGCCATGGCGTGGGGTCTCGAAGAAGACGCAGCAGGCCTCGTCATCCTCTCTGGCGCGACCATGCCTTGGGAAGGCGGACTGGGTGCGCTTTACCAGATCAATTCCTCCGCCTTGGGCGGTGCGCAGTTCGTTCCGATCATCACCGCCTTCGCCGGTCAGGACCGGGTGCAGGAAACCGTCGAAATCATCTTTGAGCCGCAGCCCGTCCCGGATGGCTACATCCGCTACGTGGGCGTTGGTCTGTCGCTGAAGCGCGACGCGCTTCGCGCGAATGCGCGCCAAGTGAACGGATTGAAACCCCACGTTATCGAGATGTCGGCCCGCTATCCCGATCTGACCTTGCCGATCGAAATCGTGCATGGCACCGCCGACACAATCGTCCCGGCGGATGTGCATGCCAAACGTCTGGCCCCGCTTCTGCCAAACGCCAATCTGACCCTTTTGGACGGCATTGGGCATATGCCGCACCATGTTTCGCTCGATGCTGTAGAAGACACGATCGATCGGGCCGCTGAACGCGCCGGATTGCGATAAGTCTGCGCAATCCCTAGGTTAATCCAGAAAAGTAAAGGTGAATAACATGACCCTTCCCTTCGATGGGGCCATTTCGGCCTTTCTGCAGGACACCGCGCCGGACGCCATACGCGAACTGGTGACAGCCAGCCCAGACAAAACGATCCTGGCGGACCACTACCCCTATGAGAAGCGGCTGAAGCGCGATGACTACGAAGCGCAGCTGGCCGCACTTCAGCTTGAATTGGTGAAGTTTCAGGCAGATGTGGCCGAGACGGGAAAGCGCGTCGTGGTCGTCTTCGAGGGGCGCGATGCAGCGGGTAAAGGCGGCACGATCAAGCGGTTCCGCGAAAACCTGCCCGCCCGAGAAGCCCGTGTCATCGCCCTGTCAAAACCCACGGAGCGCGAACAAGGTCAGTGGTATTTCCAGCGTTACATCAAGCACTTGCCGACGGCTGGCGAAGTCGTCTT
>CAZMKY010000161.1:0-1759 GCA_964566835.1 uncultured Rhodobacterales bacterium | reverse complement strand
AGCCCCTGAAAGATGGAAAGATCACCCGCACGGGCCACGGCGCGACCATCGAAGCCCGGCGCACCGTAGGGGTCCGTGACGCGGCCATCGACCTCGGCGCTCAGATCGGGGCCACTCAGATCCAGATCAACGTCCCAGTCTGCGCCGACCTGATCCAAGGCGGCCACCAGATCCAGCGGCACCGCTGGCGCGTCTGGCAAGAGACGGCTGGCATCGGTGGCGTTGAGCGTCAGACGCGCCCGGCTGTTTTCTTCAGACAACTGCCCTTCGCCCGTGAGGCTCAGCGCGTAGGTGACGACCGACAAGGCGTCTAGCCGGACATCGTCACCATCACGGGCGCCGTCCACGTCAAAGCGAAGCGCGCCCGCAAGAATGCGGTCGAGTTCGGCAATGCCGGTGGTCACGTCCTGCCCCTGGCCGCGCGCGGAGAGGTCCAGTGTTTCAAGATCAGCCGCGACTTGCCCCGCCACGGATAGGGACACAGCCCCCGCCAAGGGCTGACCGGCCAGATCGGCAAAAAGGCTTAGATCTTCCGCGCGCGCGTCGACTTCACCGTCAAAGGACGCGTCGCCCAATGGGTCAGACACGACGCCCGCCACGTTCAGTGCGACCTCAGGACTGGTCGCCGTCAGATCGACGTTCAGGCTGCCCTCCGTTTCGGCGGGCTCAACGGCAAGGTCGGCCACCAGCGGGATGGCTGGCGCGCCCTCCAGAAGACGGCTCAGGTCAGCGGCATCGACGCTTGCCGTCAGGCGCGAGACGTCGCCCGCGTAAACGCCATCCGCCGTGGCGGTCAGCGTCGCGGTTTCAATCCGTGTGTTCTGAAGTGAGATGATGTTGCCCGCTTGCGTGGCGTCGATGTCGAACCGGACCGCGCCTGCAATGATGCGATCGACCTCTGGAATACCAGTGGCAATGCCGGACCCGCTGCCGTCCAAATCAACGCTGATCCGGCTTAGGTCGCTGACGGCCTCGGCAGAGAACCGCGTTGAGACGCTGCCCGCAAGATCCGGTCTTTGGGCAATGGTCGCGAACTCGGACAGGTCGCCGACGCTGGCATCCCCCGATGCCGCGATGATCGGCGTGTCGAGCAGACTGATGGCTGTGCCTTCGGCCACGAGGCGCGCCGATGCAACTTCGGCTTCCGTTTGCCAGCGCCAGATGCCGCCGTCTTCGGCAGCATTCGCACGGATGTTTGCAGGACCCGAGATGTCCGGCAGGACCAGCGCCACATCGCTGAGCGATCCGGACAGCGACGCGGTAGAGCCTTCACTCCTTAGATCCGCCTCGCCTGTCAGGTTGGCGTTGGGGCTGGCCAGTTCGCTCAACTGAACGCGGATGCCGTTCTCGGACCGCGTTGCGGATACCGCCAAAGTCGCAAGACCATCCAGCACGCGGTCTGCCTCAGGCTGGTCGACGATCAAATTCTCGGTCTGTCCATTCAGGGCAACGTCAAACGTCCCGGCCAAAGGGGCAGTGTCAAACCGGGTATCCGCCCGGATGGCACCCCCCAGATTGCGCCCAGCAAGGCCCGAGAAGATCGAAAGGTCTTCCGCTTCAACAGAAAGCTGACCGTCCACCGTCAGCTCTTCGCCGGTCGTAATCGTGGTCTGACCGCTCAGCGCATAGCTTTCGCCGATGATGCGCAGGTCATTCAGTTCGATCGGGTCGCCCGAACGCCATGTGATATCCAGGCCACCGGTCACGGCTTCGCCAAGCGCGGCTTCCGCTTCGGCACTGGCCAGATCAAGCGCATCGG
>CAZMKY010000160.1:0-12583 GCA_964566835.1 uncultured Rhodobacterales bacterium | reverse complement strand
CGACCATTACGAACCCAAGTCCAACGGTGAAAAGTGGCTGGCCAGCCGTCTTCCCGTTGTCGGGCTTTTGTATGACACACTGATGATCCCCACGCCCAAGAACCTGAACTGGATGTGGATCTGGGGCATCATCCTTGTCTTCTGCCTTGTCCTTCAGATCGCCACAGGCGTGATGCTGGTCATGCACTACACGCCCCATGTGGACATGGCCTTTGCGTCCATCGAACACATCATGCGCAACGTGAACGGCGGGCACATGCTGCGGTACCTGCACATGAACGGCGCGTCGCTGTTCTTTGTCGCTGTGTATGCGCACATCTTCCGTGGCCTCTACTACGGCTCGTACAAGGCCCCGCGTGAAATCACGTGGATCATCGGCATGCTGATCTACCTGTTGATGATGGGCACCGCGTTCATGGGCTACGTTCTGCCTTGGGGTCAGATGTCGTTCCACGGCACCGCCGTGATCACCGGCCTCTTCGGCGCCATCCCGTTCATCGGCGAAGCACTCCAGACCTGGCTTCTGGGCGCCGGCGCCGTGGGTCAGCCTGCACTGAACCGCTTCTTCTCGCTGCACTACCTGTTGCCGTTCATCATCCTCGGACTGGTGATCGTGCACGTCTGGGCCTTCCACACCACGGGCAACAACAACCCGACCGGCGTCGAAGTGCGCCGCACGTCGAAGGAAGATGCCGCGAAAGACACCGTTCCGTTCTGGCCCTACTTCGTGATCAAGGACCTGTTCGCACTGGCCGTCATCCTGGCCGTCTTCTTCGCGATCGTCGGCTTCATGCCGAACTACCTTGGCCACCCGGACAACTACATCGAAGGCACGGCCCTGAAGACCCCGGCGCACATCGTGCCCGAATGGTACTTCCTGCCGTTCTACGCCATCCTGCGCGCCTTCGATTCCGAAGTCTGGCTCGTGATCGCGGTGGACTTCCTGACCGGCGGCATCGTCGACGCGAAGTTCTTCGGCGTGATCGCAATGTTTGGCGCCATCGTCGTCATGGCACTGGCACCTTGGCTGGACACGTCCAGCGTCCGCTCCGGTCGCTATCGCCCGATGTTCAAGTGGTGGTTCGCCCTGCTTGTGGTCGACTTCATCATCCTGATGTGGGTTGGCGCACAGCCGGCCGAAGGGATCTATCCCTACATCGCGCTGATCGCCTCGACCTACTGGTTCGCCTACTTCCTGGTGATCCTGCCGCTTCTGGGCGTCATCGAGAAGCCGCTGCCGCAGCCGGAAACCATCGAAGCCGATTTCGACGCGCACTATGCGCCGAATGTTGGCGGCACCAAGACGCTTGCCGGCGCCGACACGACCCCGGCGGAATAAGGAGACCACCAAGATGATCCGCAAGATCGCCCTCTCCGCGCTTTTCGCACTTGGCCTTGCCAGCGGCGCTCACGCTGCTGGCGCGGCAGGGAAAGTCACCGACTACGACTTCTCCTTCGAAGGTCCGTTCGGCAGCTATGACCAGATGCAGCTTCAGCGCGGTCTGCAGGTCTACACCGAGATCTGTGCCGCCTGTCACGGCCTGCGCTATGTGCCCTTCCGGGCCCTGGCCGAAGAAGGTGGCCCACACCTTCCGGAAGATCAGGTGCGCGCCTATGCCGAGTTCTACGAAGTCTTCGATGCAGAGATCGACGATTTCCGCCCGGCCGTGCCAACCGACCACTTCCCGGAATCCTCGCTTGAGAACGCACCGGACCTCAGCCTGATGGCGAAGGCCCGCGCTGGTTTCCACGGCCCTTATGGCCTGGGCATCAACCAGTTCTTCAAGGGCATGGGCGGACCTGAGTACATCACGTCCCTCCTCAAAGGCTACACCGGCGAAGAAAAAGAAGAAGCTGGCACCATCCTCTACGAAAACACCGCATTCCCGGGTGGCTACATCTCCATGTCGCCGCCGCTCTGGGGGGATGATGTTGTCTATGAGGACGGCACCGAAGCCACGCTGGATCAGGTCTCGAAGGACGTTGCAGCATTCCTGATGTGGACGGCTGAACCCAAGCTTCAGGCCCGCAAGCAGGCCGGCTTCACCGCCGTGCTGATGCTGACCATCCTGGCCGTGCTTCTGTACTTCGTGAACAAGGGCCTCTGGGCGCCGCTCAAGCATCGCCACGAAGACGAGTAATCTCGCTCAGGCATAAATTTCGAAAGGCCCGGACCGCAACACGTCCGGGCCTTTTCATATCCCGAGATAGGTCGCCAGGGCAGGCGGCGGATCAGCGAAAAGCGCCTCTGTCGGCTGCGGTGCCGCGGCAATGCCACCGTCGACAAAAACGACATGATCGGCAAAACGCCGCGCGTCGTCAGGATCATGCGTCACCATCAGGATCGTGGCGCCCCGCGCCGCCGCCAGTTTGGTCGTCAATTCCAACATCTCTGAACGCAGTGCAGGTCCAAGTGCTGAAAACGGCTCATCCAGCAGGATCACGGGCCGGTCCGAGATCAGGACGCGCGCCAACGCCGCACGGCTTTGCTGACCACCCGACAGCGCCGCAGGCTTGCGTGACCCCATCCCCGACAGTCCAACATCCTCCAGCGCCTGATCGGCGGCCTGCAGGTCCTCTTGCGGAACACGCCGCGCCGTCGTCCGACCCAGAACAACATTGGTGCGGATATCCAGATGCGGAAAGAGATTGTTGTCCTGAAAGATCATGGCGACGGATCGGTCTGACGGCAGCTTCCGGGTCAGCGTCTCGCCGTTCCAGATGACGTCCCCCGCCGCTGGTTCCAGAAAGCCCGCGATCGCGGACAGAAGCGTGGACTTCCCGGCCCCGGACGGCCCGATGATGGCCGTCACACCGCCAGCGGGCATCGCCCAGTCGGCCTCCAGTCGGAAATCCCCCTGTCTGAGCAAAAGCGCCTCAAGCGTCAGCATCACCACGCCCTCCTCTGTCCAGGATCCAGAACACCGCCAGCGTCAGCACCAGCAAAACAGTCGACGCCGCCGCCGCGTCGTCCTGACGATAGGCCCCCATCAGATGATAGATCTGCAACGGCAAAGTGGCCCCGTCCGGCGGCGCGAACAACGCGATGACCCCCAGATCCCCCAGCGACAGAGCCGCCGTCAGGCCCGCCGCAAAGGCCAGCGGACGACGGATGCGCGGCAGCAGGACCAACCAGAAGTATCGCCAACCACCAAGCCCAAGTGACGCCGACAGGCGCCCATAAGCCCCCTCTGCCACGCGGACGGCTGGGATCAATGCACGCAACGCGAATGGCAGGCTCATCAAGGCGTTCACCAAGGCCGTTACCGCCAATGACAGCGACGTTGGGTTTACAATGGGATTGATCAGGATGAATAGGCCGGTCCCAAGGACCAGGGACGAGGCTGCAATCGACATCAGCCCTGCCGTTTCGACCAGACGCGAGGCCGTCTGGCTCAGTCGCGCGACGGCAATCGCCATGAAAAGAGCGAGGCTCACCGTCACGCCCGTAGACACCGCAGCGACAACCAGCGACCTCAAGGCAGCCTGCCAGACCGACATGGGCAATTCGGCAATGCCGCCCATCCCGGAAACGCCCACCATGACAATCGGCAGCCCCAAAAACAGCGCTGCAGCCGCGATCCAACAGGCATCCGCCCCCTTGCGCCAGCCGCGGGGCGCAAGACCGCGTGGCAAGGGCCGGTCCAGCCCCGCACCGAATCCCGACGGCACAGAAACGGTCAGCGCCAGCATGGCCGCACCACCTGCGATGACAAGCTGGACGACCGATAAAAGCGCCGCACCCGCAAGATCGAACTCAAACCGGATCGCCTGGTAAATTGCCAGCTCGACCGTGGACGCGCGCGGCCCACCACCCAGCGTCAAGGCGACCGCAAAGCTCGTCGTGCAGACCACGAAAATGACGACCAGCGCGCCCGGAACAACATCGCGCAGCATCGGTCTTTCCAGAATGCGTCCGATCGCTCGGCTGTCCATGCCAAGGCTTTGTGCGAGCCGAAGCCGTTCCGTCGGGATCTCGGACCAGCCCTGCAGGATCAGTCGGGTTGCCAATGGCAAGTTCAGAAAGACATGCGCCAGAACGACACCGCCACGACCGTAGATCGACACAGGCGCAAGACCGATGGCCTCCAGCCCGGCATTCAACAATCCGCTGCGCCCGAAGACCGCCAAAAGGCCGAAGACCGCGACAATGACCGGCAGTATGAACGGCGCGCCCAGCAGCGTGATCAGGGCGCGCCTGCCCGGAAAGCGTCGGCGCGCAATGGCGCGCGCCAGCGGCACGGCAAGGCTCACGCTGATCAGCGCCGAAAGGGCGGCCTGCCAGATGGTGAACCGCACGGCGGCCCAGTCGGCAGGTCCCAGCCCGGACGGCGCATTGGCGAACTGAAGGACGGCCCAGATCGAACCGCCAATCAGCGCCACAACAAAAGCCGCGCCGAGAACCCCGGCGCGGCCAAAGGGGCCTAACGGCTGAGCGCTGCGCGCCATTCGTCCAAGGCCTCTTCCCGCGTGTCAGGCACTCGACCTGCGGGGAAGATCAGAACCGTGCCCGGCTGAACCAACGTCTCAAAGCCAGACGGCAATCCGCCTTCGGGCTCGGCCACCGGATACATCCAGTTCGTGGTCGGAATGACCGATTGGAAGCCGCTCGTCAGCATGAAGGACAGGAAGTCGTCCGCAAGCTCCGGCTGATCCGTCGCCGCCAGCTTGGCCGCGACTTCGATCTGCATGTAGTGGCCTTCATTGAACGCCGCAGCCGCCTTCGACGTGTCTTCCTCCGCAATCAGGTGATAGGCGGGCGACGTCGTATAGCTCAGCACCATGTCCGCTTCGCCTTCAAGGAACAGCCCATAGGCTTCGGACCAGCCCTTTGTGACCGTGACGATATTGTCCGACAGCGCTTCCCAGATCTCCGCCGCCTCATCGCCGTAAGCCGCCTTGACCCACAACAACAGACCAAGTCCCGGCGTGGACGACCGTGGGTCCTGAATCAGGATCTTGGTGTCACTCGCGGCGAGGGCACGAAAATCGGTCGGCACATCCGCCATGTCCGCATTGTGGACGAAAGCGAAATACCCCCAGTCATACGGGACGAAGACATCGTCTTCCCATGCCACAGGCAAAAGGTTCAGCGCGCTGTCCAGCGTGGCAGCGTCCTGACCATGCGTTGCGAACAGCCCGGTTTCAGCGGCCGCCGCCGTCAGGTTCGTATCAAGACCAAGGACGATATCCGCCTCGCTCCGCTCACCTTCAAGACGAAGCCGCGCCAGAAGTGCAGCACCATCGCCTGCGCCGACGAATTGCAGATCGCAATCACAGGTGGCCTCGAATGCCGTTTCGATCTGCGGGCCCGGCCCCCAGTCGCTGACAAAGCTGTCATAGGTGTAGATCGTGAGGACAGGCTTGTCCTCCGCATGTGCGGCGCCCGCCGCTAGAAGGGCCGCACTAACGGCAAGTGTCATCGGTCGCATCAGTTGCTCCTACATGTCGACCGGAGGATGGGTGAGGATAAGCCTGACCTTCCCTCCGCCGGGTCTAACCGGTTCAGGTTCTACGGGTTCGCGCGCATTCGCATCTCAGCCCCTGTTAAGGAGCACCCCGAGGTAGGGCGGACAATAGGTCTGGTCGGAGGGGGCGACAAGGGGCAGCAGACGCTTTTCAGGGGGCGCTGCCCCCCGCCCGCCTTCTGCGGAAGTCCCCCGGGATATTTCAAGACCCGTGAGGCGACCTGCCCCGGCACGGAACAGGTCGCTGGCTTTCACCGGTCACGGCCATCGGCGTCCCCGCCTGTTCCGCCACGGCGGTGTGGCGCGTCAAGATTAACGATCCCTTTCATTGGTCCAAAAATGTCCCGGGGGACGCGCGAAGCGCGGGGGGCAGCGCCCCCTGCCCTTTCCCTTCAGGCAGACGACAGGTAAGAGCCTTCAGACCAACGGCAAAACTGCATGGACCGCTATGAGCCTGAACACCTACGGACACCTCTTTCGCGTCACCACCTGGGGTGAAAGCCACGGCCCCGCCCTTGGTGCGACGGTCGATGGTTGCCCCTCCGGCGTGCCGATAACGGCAGAAGACCTTCAGGTCTGGCTCGACAAGCGCAAACCTGGCCAGAACCGTTATACCACGCAGCGCCGCGAAGCGGACGAAGTGGAAATCCTCTCCGGCGTCTTCGAAGGCGTGACCACTGGCACACCGATCCAGTTGATGATCCGGAACACCGACCAGCGCTCCAAGGACTATTCTGAGATCGCGCAGAAATTCCGTCCGGGTCATGCCGACATCACCTACTGGCAGAAATACGGAATTCGCGACTATCGCGGTGGCGGACGCTCGTCTGCCCGCGAAACCGCCGCGCGGGTGGCCGCAGGGGGCGTGGCCCGGGCCGCGCTCAAGGCGCTTGCGCCGAACCTGCAGATCACGGGCTACATGGTCGCGATGGGCGAAAAAGACATCGATCGCGCGCGCTTTGACTGGGACGAGATTGAACGTAACCCGTTCTGGGTGCCAGACGCTAAGGCGGCGGAAGACTGGGCCACGTATCTGGACGGCTTGCGCAAATCAGGCTCTTCCGTGGGCGCAACGATCGAGGTGACAGTCCGCGGCTGCCCACCGGGCCTTGGCGCGCCGATCTATGGCAAGCTGGACACGGATCTCGCCGCCGCGATGATGAGCATCAATGCCGTCAAGGGTGTCGAAATCGGGGAAGGGATGGCCGCTGCACGCCTGACGGGCGAAGCCAATGCCGATGAAATCACCATGGGCCCGGACGGGCCGATCTACAGCTCCAACCACGCAGGTGGCATCTTGGGGGGCATCTCGACAGGGCAGGACGTCGTCGTGCGCTTCGCCGTCAAGCCGACCTCGTCGATCCTGACACCTCGGAAAACCATCACGCTTGATGGTCAGAACACTGATATCGTGACCAAGGGACGTCACGATCCATGCGTCGGCATTCGCGCCGTGCCGGTGGCCGAAGCCATGGCCGCCGCCGTCGTACTGGATCACCTGCTTCTGGATCGCGGTCAGACCGGTGGCGTTCGCGGCCCGATCGGTTAAGCGACGGCTGCGGCCAAGGCGTCGTCCAGAAGGCCCTTGATGCGCTCCGTGCTGGTGACGGCCACAAGGCGCCCGATCTCCTGATCGCCCTTCAACGCAACCAAAGTCGACCGACGTGGAATGTTCAGGCGGCGCGCCAACTGCGACGAGGCATGGCGGTCATAGTCCACCTTGATGAAGGTGATGTTGGCCTCATAAGCCGGGTTCGACCCCAGAAGCTTGCGGATTTTGGTGCCCTGCACTCGGCAGGTCGTGCACCAGTCCGTGTAGAAGTCGAGGAAAACGGTCTTGCCAGCGGCCAGTTCAGCTTCGACAAGCCCCTTCTTGTAGGGCGTTCCGCTGGCGGCCAGTGCTGGGGTTGCGACAAGAGCGGCGGCAGACGTCGTCAGGAAAGTGCGGCGATCCATGGATGGTTCTCCTCAGATGGACACGGACAGGTCGAGAAGCCATTCGGGCAGATTGTCCAAGGCCCAGATCTCGATCACGTGGTGAAGTTTGAACAGCAGGGCAAAGCCGACTGCGATGAAGACAGCGCCCATCAGCGGACGCGCGGCGCCAGCGATCTGGCGCAGCCACGCCTGACGCCGTTGGATGACAGACCGTGCGCCATAACCCAGCGCCAGAATGATGGTGGAAACACCCAAGGCAAAGGCTGCCATGATGCCACCCGCCCGCCAGAGGCTTTCTCCTTGGCTGGCCAGCGAAATCGCACCGCCCAAGGTCGGGCCGATACAAGGACTCCAGACCGCGCCCAGCAGAATGCCTCCCAGAAACTGCCCTTTCAGGCCAGAGCCATCCAGCGCATCCATGCGCGTGTCTGCGCCGCTGGAGACACCAGCCGTCGCGGTGGCAAAACGGGCAGAGAACGCCGGCACCAGAAGAATGGCGCCAAAGACGATCATCATGACGGCCGCTGCATCCAGAACCATGCCTTCGGTCAACCCGACGGACCGTCCCAGCGTCGCAATCCCAAGGCCAAGCGCTACGAACGAAAGGCTCATGCCCAAGGCCAGAACAGCCGGACCGCCCCGCCCGGCTTGCAATGACGACGCCAGTACAATGGGCAGAATGGGCAAGACGCACGGATTGATCAGCGTCAAGAGCCCGGCCAGATATCCCAGAACGAATTCCATGACGCCCTCATGCCAAGACAGCTCCGTCCTGTCATCTCACAAGGGCGTCAGCCCGGTTTCACGCGGCTGACCTGAACCGCAAGAATACCCAGCGTAATGATGACCACGCCCAGAATATCCAAGGGCCCGATTGCCTCATTGAGCAGAACGGCGGCAATGGCGACGCCGAAGAACGGATTGAGGAAATGGAACGTCGCCGCCCGCGTCGATCCGATACGATTGACCAGTGAAAACCAGACCAGTGTCGCGATGATGCCGGGGACGAAGATCGTATAGGCAAATGCGGCCACGACCGCGGGCGTCCAGTTGAAGATATGCGTCTCGAACGCCGCCGGGATAATCAGGGCTGCGCCACCGATCAGCATCTGCCACCCAACCACGGCCACCATGTTTCCACCCGCAGACGCCCCCCGGACAACCAGCGTGGCAAAGGTCAGCGCCAAGGCACCAAGGAAGCACAGAAGAACGCCCATCGGGTCCACGCCGCCGGTCAGTCGCGTACCCATGATCAAGGCAACACCCAGAACGCCCGCGACAAGGCCTGCCGCGCCCAAAGCCCCAACCTTCTCGCCCCAGATCAGCCAACTGGCCAAGGCGACCCAAAGCGGCAGGGACGCTGCAATGATCGCGGCCAAGGACGCCTCGACCGTCTGCATCGCGATGAAGTTCAGGCCCAGGTAGAGCGTGTTCTGGCAGATCCCGAAGATGAAGGTCAGCCGCCACTGCGCGGGTGTCAGCCGCAAGGACTGGCCCAGCGCGCGGGCGATGATCAGCACGATGGTGCCGGCAATCAGAAACCGGATCGCCGATACGGTCAAAGGGGGTGCGTTCTGGACGATGATGCGCGCCGAGGTGAAGGCCGACGACCACATCAGCACGAACGCCAGACCCATCACGATTGACCGAATATCCAAGTCGAACCCCCTACCCTTTGCGCGAGATGACACGGGCAGCATTTTCCGGAGAAGGTCAATCCCGCGGATTTATCGATTGATATTTGATTGGAAACAATCTGTTGCTATAATAGAAATTGTCCCCAAGGCATATCGCACCAGATTTTCGGTGCTTTAGATAAACGAAAGGCCGCCCGATTTGGGCGGCCTTTCAATGAATTCAATGCGTTGGCGATCAGCCGTTCACGCTGTCCTTCAGCGCTTTGGCGATCGTCATCTTGACGACCTTGTCGGCCTCTTTCTTGATCTGCTCACCGGTGGCCGGGTTGCGCACCATGCGCTCGGGGCGCTCGCGGCAATAGATCTTGCCGACGCCAGGAAGCGTTACGGCACCGCCGCCGGACACTTCATCGGTGATGATCGACGTGATGGCGTCCAGCGCCGCACCAGCCGATTTCTTGTCGCTCTCCATCTTCTCTGCCAGAGCGGCGACAAGCTGGGTCTTGGTCATTGGTTTTGCCATGTATGGTCTCCTCGTTGGGCCCGGTTATAGGGGCTCATTCCCCTTATTTAACTGGATATGCGCGGATAACACAACGAATTGTGGACGCTAACAAGCCCTATCGCGCATATCGTAGCGGAAATTTGCAGAAATCCGGCTCAGAGGAAGGCCGTTTCCTCAAAACTGCGAAGTTTCCGGCTGTGAACACGCTCCAATGGCAGGTCACGCAGCGTTTCCATGGCACGGATGCCGATCAGCAGGTGGCGCGTGACTTGCGTGCGGTAAAACTCGCTCGCCATCCCGGGCAATTTCAGCTCCCCGTGCAGGGGTTTGTCACTGACGCAAAGAAGCGTTCCATATGGCACGCGGAAGCGAAAACCATTCGCTGCAATCGTGGCGCTTTCCATGTCCAGTGCGATGGCCCGGCTCTGGCTCAGGCGCTGAACCGGTCCGGACTGATCCCGCAATTCCCAGTTCCGGTTATCGATCGTCGCAACCGTGCCTGTCCGCATGATGCGCTTCAACTCATAGCCTTCGTACTGCGTCTCCGCCGCGACGGCCTGTTCCAATGCGATCTGGATTTCGGCCAGCGCCGGAATCGGCACCCAAACAGGCAAGTCGTCGTCCAGCACGTGATCTTCGCGAAGATACGCGTGCGCCAGAACGAAATCACCCAGCTGCTGACTGTTCCGAAGACCGGCGCAGTGCCCAACCATCAACCACGCATGCGGCCTCAGCACCGCGATATGGTCCGTCGCCGTTTTGGCGTTTGACGGCCCGACACCGATATTCACCAAAGTGATGCCGCCGCCGTTTTCCCGCTTCAGGTGATAGGTCGGCATCTGCGGCAGCTTTGCCGGTTCTGCAATCGGCGTGTCGGCGTCCGTGATCTCCACGTTGCCCGGCGCGACGAAGGACGTGTAGCCGCTGTCAGGGTCGCGCAGCGCCGCACGGGCATAGGCTTCGAACTCTTCGACGTAGAACTGGTAGTTGGTGAACAGAACATGGTTCTGAAAATGCTCTGGCAGGGTCGCCGTATAATGCGACAACCGAGCAAGCGAATAGTCGATGCGTTGCGCGGTGAACGGGGCCAAAGGCCGGGCACCATCCGGGTACGCAAAGCCAAAGCCATTGACGATGTCATCATTCGTCGTCGCCAGATCAGGCACGTCAAAGACATCGCGCAGCGTAAAGTCCGTCGCCCCGTCCTGCGGCACTGTGATCGACGCATCAGTGGCCACGGCAAAATGCACCGGCATTGGCGTCGCCGAAGGACCGATCCAAACCGGCACGTCGTGATGCTTCATCAACAAGGCCAATTGCTGGCGCAGGTAATTCGCAAACAGATCCGGACGCGTCACAGTCGTGGCATAGCGTCCCGGTTCCGACACGTGGCCAAAGCTCAACCGGTTGTCCGTCAGCGCGAAGGACGACGTGGTCAGGCGGATTTCGGGATAGAACGCGCGATAGCGTGTTTCCGGCATCCCACCGTCCAATGCGTCAGCAAAGGTCCGGCAGAGAAATTCCGTCGCCTGCTTGTAGAGCTCCATCAACCGCTGAACGGCGGCATCCGGGTCACGGAACGCCTCGTGCTCCGGCGCATCCGGAGAGATCACTTGCAAGCGGGGATCAGTGTTCATCAATCGTCCTCAAACAGGTCAGTCAGCTCGAAATTGGTCACGTCAACCAGACCCAAATCAGAAATTCTGAGTTCCGGTATCACGACCAGAGCCAGAAGCGAATGCTGCATGAACGCGTTGTTGAGCGTGCAGCCACAGGTCTCCATCGCATTGACCAGACCTTCAGCCGCCTCGGCTACCTCCTCGGCCGGGCTGTCGGACATCAATCCGGCAATCGGCAGTTCGACCAACGCAATTTCGGCATTGTCTTTCCAGACGCTCACACCGCCGCCAACCTCGCCCAGACGGTTCGCCGCCTTCGCCATCATCCGGCGCGACGTTCCGACGACGATCATGTGATGGCTGTCATGTGCAACCGTCGATGCGACGGCCATCTCGCCTTCATAGCCGAACCCGCTGACGAAACCGTTGACCACATCCCCCGTTGCGCGGTGCCGCTCGACCAAAGCGATCTGGCAAACTTCGCCCAGCGGCTGCACAACGCCGTCTTCGACCGGCAGCATTGCGGTCAGGGCCTCGGTCGGGGCTTGGTTTTCGACAACGCCAATGACCTTGGCGCGGACACTGGTCACATCGCCCGGGGCGGTCACGGCGAAATCGGCTTCCGTCAGGGTCTTGCCCAGACGCACGGTTTGCCGCGCGGCCTCGGGCCAATCCAGATGCGGGCAATCAGCCAACGCCTGACCGTCTTCCGCAACCTTCTGTCCTCGGGCAAAGACGACCTCGATCGGCAACTCTTTCAGATCAGCCGTCAGGATCAGATCCGCCCGCCGTCCGGGTGCAATTGACCCAAGCTCGCGTTCCAATCCGAAATGCGTGGCTGTGTTGATCGTCGCCATCTGCAGCGCGATCAGTGGATCACATCCGCACTGGATGGCATGGCGGACAACGCGGTCCATATGCCCGTCCTGCACCAGCGTCTTGGCAAAGCAATCATCCGTGCAAAGGATCATGTTCCGCGGATCAAGGCCCTTCTCGGTGATGGCGGTGATCTGCGCCTCGACGTCGTACCAGGCCGATCCCAGCCGCAGCATGGACCGCATCCCCTGCCGCATCCGCGCAATGGCGTCCGCCTCCACCGTGCCTTCGTGATCATCCGCCGGGCCACCCGCGACATAGGCGTGGAAGGCCGGCCCAAGATCGGGCGACGCATAGTGACCTCCACCCGTCTTGCCCGCGCGCTGCGTCTCGGCGATCTCGGCCAGCATCTGCTGACTGCCATTCACCACGCCCGGAAAATTCATCATCTCGCCCAGCCCGATGATGCCGGGCCACGTCATCGCCTCGGCTACGTCTTCGGGTCCGATCTCGAAGCCCGTGGTCTCCAGCCCTGGCGCAGACGGCGCGCAGGATGGCATCTGCGTGAAAATATTGACGGGCTGCATCAGCGCCTCGTCA
>CAZMKY010000159.1:0-1987 GCA_964566835.1 uncultured Rhodobacterales bacterium | reverse complement strand
CCAAGGCCGATATCGTGAAGCTGTAGTAGAGGTGCGCGCGCCATGCCGCCTGAGCTATGCGCCCTGCCCTCAGCCGTCAATCCGTCAAGAGGCGGAACCGAGGATGACGGCACGGCGGCGCGGTGGGATCGCGCTGATCTCAAGCCCGGTAAAGACATGGAGTGTATTCAGGTCGGTATCCACAACCGCGTGGTCACTGACCCATCCTCCCATCGTCAGATAGCTGCGCAGCAAGGGCGGCATGGTCCGAAGTGCCGCGACCCTGTTTGGCGCACGGCCAAGCCGCAATGCGAACTGGAAGACCTTGGGCGCCTTGACCCGTGGCAGCCATTTCTTGGGGCCAACATGCTGATCCCGAAGCATGGCAAAGGCATCGGTGTATTTCGCCTCGTCAATGCCCGCAAAGGACGAACATCCGAACAGCATTTCGACCTTGTTCGCTTCCACATATGCGGCAAGCGCCCGCCAGGCGAGGCGCAGAATGTCAGGATCATCCTTGCCCGGCTCTACGCAGAAGCGTCCCATCTCGACCATGGGGGCCGCGTAGTCTTTGAGTCCATCAAGTTCATAATATTGCGCCGAATAGCTGGCGTGGATGTCGGCCCCCGACCCCAACAGCAGCAGGCGGAAACAGGCCACAAGGTCCCCCGTGGCGCTGTCTTCGATCATGACATGCGAACACCGACCGTCAAATGCATCGCTGTCCCGGCCATCCAATCGCGGCGCCGCGCCACGTCCCGCAATGAAAGCCGCATAGCGCAAATGCTGAACAGCACGAAGGTCATCTTCGTTTTCCGCCATCCGGACAACATACCGGCCGTTACATTCCGCACGCATCATCGTGATCGTCGCCCTCTTGGAGCCGTGACCTCTTATTCTAAATACGGTCTAGCAGACACGTGCTGACAAGATATCTTAGAATCAAAGCGAGAGGGGACCTGATGGAAAAAATCGTCAAATCAGATGATGAGTGGCGGGCTCAGCTGAGCGACCTTGCCTTCAAGGTGACGCGCAAGCACGGGACCGAACGCGCCTTCACGCATGATGACTTCCCGAAAGATCCCGGGACGTACAAATGCGTCTGTTGCGGGATGGAGCTTTTCGATCAGGCCGACAAGTTTGACAGCGGCACGGGTTGGCCGTCTTTCACGCGCCCGATCGACGGTGTCGAAGGCGACAAGGTCGGCGAACAGGTTGATCGCAGCTTCTTCATGCGGCGGACCGAGGTCCATTGCAATCAGTGCGAAGCGCATCTTGGGCACGTCTTTCCGGATGGGCCAAATCCGACAGGACTGCGCTATTGCATCAATGGCGTCGCACTGGACTTCGAAGAGCGCGAATAAACTGCGGGACGTTATCGTCGCGCAAACAAAAAGGCCGGCTCGAAAGAGCCGGCCTTCTTATTAGATAGCGTATCGCTTACTTGCGGCGACGGCGCAGACCGGCAACGCCGAAGACGGCAAGGCCAGTGGCCAGAAGCGGCAGAGCGCCAGCGACCGGGATCACGTTCGGGATGTAGGTGACTTCAAAGTCCGAGTCCCAGGTGCCAACCGACATGAAGTCGTTGGTGCCCGAACCGGAGTAAATGAAGGAACCACCAGCATACTCATCGCCATTGCCGAACGGGTTGGTCGAGTCGAAGAAGCCCCACTCAACCGGGCCACCGCCAACAGCTTCGAAGACGATTGCATAGGTCATGCCGGCTTCAAGCTGGAAGTTCACACCTTCGTCGAGGACGTGCACTTCACGCGGATCAAAGTCGTTCGTGCCCGAAGACGTCATGACGCCCGACTCATAGTCGAAAGTCGTCGAGTCGAAGGTTGCGAACGGATCTTCAGCGGTCATGTCGACCTTCACGATCTTCGCGATGTAGTCGAGCTGATTGGTAAAGTTGTCATCTTCGCCTGAAGTCGCATCGTCGATAGCAAAGCCGAATGACACGAGCGTCGCGTCCGCCTCCGCCACAAACAATTGACCAAATTCAATG
>CAZMKY010000158.1:0-5545 GCA_964566835.1 uncultured Rhodobacterales bacterium | reverse complement strand
TGGGGTGTAGCCAAGTGGTAAGGCAGCGGTTTTTGGTACCGTGTATCGTAGGTTCGAATCCTACCACCCCAGCCAAGGCATGATGTTCAAGAAACTCGATCTTACGACCTTGATGTCGATCTTGAATCGCCCCCAAACCCGCCCCGATCGGACATAGATCTCGCCTTTGGATGCGGAGCATACAGATTTTCGCCGCACCTAGTGAATTCGCTTCTGCGCGTTCAACAGCGTCATCGCTTTGATGGTGCCGCTGCGCGGCGGCCACATAATCAGGAAACGACGATCAGATATGGGCGGGTGTCCCAGCGCGGTGCTACTGGCGCACCAGCACGACGATATCCTGCTTGTGACCCCACTGCATGTCGGCGTAATGCGCCAGCTTCCATTTTCCGGTCTCTTCCAGCGCGCGGAACCACTTGCGGGAAATGAAGGTGTGGCTCCAGTGCGACTGGTCCTTGAACTCGGGATACTTCATCAGGTCCGGCTCGAAATAAAACCCGCTTGCCACCAGCCCATTATAGGCCCTCACCAGCACGTCCGGATCAAGGTGGTTCAGCTTACCCGCGTCGATCCAAAGCCGCCGCAGGATCTCGGAATAGCCGTTGCAGGTGATCAGAGCAAAGCCACCCGGCTTCAGCAGCCGGTGCATCTCGTTCAGCCATTCGATCCCCGACAGTTCCGAGAAATGCGACCAAATCGACAGCGCATACATGCCGTCAAAGCTGCCATCCGGGAAGACGTCCATCGGCGGCCAGCGATTGTTCACATGCAGATCGATCTCCGGCAGCACCTTGGCCGCCCAGTTGATCGACGTCGGCAGCGGATCGACGCCGGCCCAGTGCATGTCGGGATAGGCGCCCCAGAAGGTGCGCACGGTGCGCGCCGAGGAACAGCCGAAATCCAGGTAGCGCCCGCCGGGTTTCAGCGGCGTACCGGCCTGCACGAGGTTTTCGCTCAGGATGTCGCAATTGCGGAAGTCGATCAGCACGCCCTGGTCACGGCGCTGCCAGTGGACGCCGTTGGGCGGCACCAGCTTGGCGGTACGGGGGTCGGCCTCAAGCGTGCGGTTGCCCGATACCAGCACCTCGTCCATGGCGTGGTAGAAGGCATCGTCGATCGGCATCGCGCGCAGCGGCGCGGTGTTCACACCGGCAGCGTCGAAGAGGTCGAGATAGACCTCGCTGACGGCGCGGGTCTCGGGCCAGTGCACCCGTGCCAGCCCTCCATCGGGGCCGAGCTTCATCTCAGAAACGAAATGCTGCCAGATATTGCGTCCGAAACGCTTGCGGAAGGCGGCGATGTCGCGACCTTCGTCGGGGGACAGGGCAAAATAACGGTCCATCTGAAATCCTTCACGCACACTGAGGGTCCGACCCCGATTGCAAGTTGCGTTACCACGGAGGCTTCGGCCATCGCAAGCGGCCCAGACCGCCCTCGCCAGAGGGATCGGAAAAATCCGATCTGAGTCTCCAGCCCGGTCTCGCCGCTCTGCCTGAGCCTAACGGTTGGCGCAGCCCTTCTGGAGCACGCTCAGACGCCACCTGAAGCCCGCGCGTCGCGCCAGAAACCGACCCAAATTACCTAACGTAAAGCAAGCAATGAGGCCCGCGACAAATGTCCATAGGGGATTGGACAATTTGTGGTAGCATTCTCTGGTGGGTGCATTTCTATCGAGAATTTTCGAAACCTAGTACGACGCCTGTTTTGATTATCCGCTCGGCTGCCATCCGCAGATATTTTTGACGGCTATCGCTGTCCCATGCAGGACGTTTTTTGATGATTGCTCCCGAAACCGAATTGGAAGCCTATCGCGCCAACATCAGTGAAACCCGCTCCAACATCGTAGAGATGCACAACGAGGTCACGGACCTGCGTGAAGTCGCGGATGATGTGATCAACGCGCTGGAGACGCCCGGGAAAATCGAAGACGAGCTTGAATCGCTCGGGACGGACATCGACACGATCCTGAAGGTGCTGACGATCACGAGCAAGATCGGCGCCTTGTCCGCACCGTCGAAGGTGCTGATCAAGACGCTGAAAGACGCGAAGAAGATCATTGCCGATTTGGAATCAAAGGCCGAAGAGGCCCGCAAGAAAATCGAGGCCTCGCCTGTTAAAATCAACATGGACAAGGCACGCGACAAGCTGGTTTCGATCGAACTGAGCTTTATGCAGATGGAGAACCAGATTGACGGCCAGATCACGGCCATCGACGGTTTCCTCTGCACGGTCGATATCCTTGCCCCTCGCACTGATGCTTGGGAAGCGCTGGTCAATTCGATCGCAGGCGACGTCAACGGATCTGTTGAGGCCGTCAATGATCTTTATGACAGCGTGAAGACAGAAGTTCTGGAGGCCAAGGACATCATTGATGGCGCCGTCGTCAATCCGGTCTTGCGGGTTGCCAACGACATCCAGTCGCTTTTGTCAAAGATCGACTTCCTTGATGGGCCATTGTCGATTGCACGGACGCTCATTGAACCGATTGAGCCAATCCTCACGGCGGTCGACACCATCTCGAAAGCCATTGTCGATCCGATCGTCGACAAGCTGATCGACGAGCTTGGGCTGGACAAGCTGTTCGACAGGATCGAACAGGAAATCCGCAACCTGCTGCCGGATCTGGACATCTTTGACGGACTTCTGGATGCGGTCGACCCCTTCAATGCCGAAGCGCTGGAGATCTTCAACTTCGGATTCGATGTCGACAATTGGCTAACGACGATTGACCAAGATCTGCTGCAAGACTTCGTCGATCCCTCCACTGGGCCGACCGGCATTGGCACGGACGAAAACGACACGCTGACCGGCACGGGCGATCAGGAAGGCATCAACGGCGGCAAAGGCGATGATGAGATCATCGGCGGCGCCGGGGCGGATTTTCTGCAAGCCAGCGCAGGAGACGACACGATCCGTGGCGGCGACGGCGAGGATTTCCTGTTCTTCAAGGCCAATTTTTCGGAATTCATGTATGGCTTCGAAGTCGTTGGCGGCCCCTTCACCTTCCGCCATGTCGACCCCCGCAGAAGCTCTGCCGATCTGGGGCGGGAAGTCTTGGAGGACGTCGAATGGGTCGCCTTCCTCGATGGGTCGATCTACCTCGTGCAGGACCTGATCGAGAACACGAAGTTCGCCACACCGGGCAATCCGCTGAATGGAACGCTGAAAGACGACTTCCTCTTCGCGCAACCGGCATCCGCGGCCGTGATTTACGGCTGGGCTGGCAATGATCGCATTGTCGGAAGTTCGCAGGCCGACAGCCTGTCAGGCGGTGCAGGCGACGACATCCTTGATGGTCGCGGCAGTGGGGCCACCTTCAACGACACGATCAATGGCGGCGACGGCAGTGACACATTGCTGATCACGACCGGCACTGTCGTGGAAGCGGACCTGATCGATGGGGAAGCCTTTGCCGGCGGCCGCATTGATCTGATTTCCATCGAAAACGTAACCATGCAGGCTTTCGCCGACGCGCATTTCATCGGCAACTGGCAAGACAACCGGCTGGTCGGCGGGGAACGCGAAGACACGCTGAAAGGCAACAACGGCGACGATACTCTGGTGGGCGGCGACGGCGAAGACTGGCTTTTCGGCGGACGCGGCAAGGACATCCTTATCGGTGGCGAAAAGAATGACACGCTGGTGGGGGGCTGGGACAATGTTGGCGGAGAGGTCTTCGACGGCGGCGAAGGGTCCGGCGACTGGCTGACCTATTCGTCCGAGATCGTGCAGGATCTATCCGGCGGTGAGCCCACGCCCTTCGAACTGAGGGAAGAGAACTTTGGCGCGTCGAACAGCATTCGCGTCTATGCCAAGTGGGGGGTGATCGAGCGCCTGTCCGAGGACGGAACGACCGTCGTCAGTACAGATACGGCCGTCGGTATCGAGCGTTACTACGGATCTGATTTCAACGACACGATGGTCGGCGGCTATTTCGGCGACGTCTTGCACGAGATCAACGGTGGCGCGGGCGATGACACGCTTTTCACCAATTCGATTGGCCGCACCGATGGCGGCAGCGGAAATGACACGATCAACGTCACGCTCGACCCTGATTTCTTTGTCGATCTTGGCAACACCAACGACTTCATGGCTTTCGATGGGGGACAAGGGCAAGAGGATGTCCTGAACCTGAGACTGATCGAAGATACCCGTGCCGTTGTGGCCTTTGGGGTCAGCAATTCCGGCAAGGTCGATGTGTACCGCGGTGACGAAATCGACGCCATTTCGTCCACGTCCGGTGGCGGTAGCGGATCGGTTTCACGACTGTTTGGCGGCAGTCTGAACGGGATCGAGATCATCAAGCTTGGCGATCTGGACGACAGCGTGCGGACACAAGGTGCAGGCATTACTGTATTTGGTGGCGGCGGCGACGACGAGATGTACAACCAGCAAGGAGAGGCGAATTTTGTCTTCTTCTACGGCGAAGATGGCGACGACGATCTGTCGCTGAACTTTGTGGATGGCGGTCTGTCCGGCGGCAACGGCAATGACCGGCTGCGCGTTGCGAACTCGGCCGCGTCCGAGATCTGGGGTGGAAACGGCGATGACACTGTCATTGTCAGCCGGGAAGGTGGCGGCGAAATCTGGGGGGGCGCCGGCTATGACCGGTTGATCGTGAACTGGGAACAGGGCGGCGTTCCGGTCACCATCAACCTTCAGACCCATGTTCTGGAAGTCATTCAGACGACGACCAGTATTGAAGCGACATTCGGCGGCTTCGAAGAAATCATCGGCAGTCAGATCTCGGACATCATCACGGGCCACGAGACCGACGGCGACCGCATCATCGGTCGCGCAAACAACGACACGATCGATGCCAGCGGTGGAGACGATGTCGTGTTTGGCAATATCGGTCGCGACAATATACAAGGCGGTTGGGGCGACGACACGATCAATGGCGGCCTCTCTGGTGATTTCCTGGACGGCGGCTTTGGCACCGACACGCTGGACTTCAGCAATGTCTCGGCCAGTGGCGACAATGGTGCCTTGGTGGCCGAACACTTCCTCGCGGCCGTTGCAAATCTGTCGACGGGCTTTTCGGCTTTGGTGAACAACGACAGCCGTCTGGTCGAGGCGCTCGATCAGATCACGTCCTTCGAGAACCTGAGCGGCACGTCCTTCGACGACAATCTGACCGGCGACGACAATGCCAACGTGATATCGGGCGGACGCGGATCGGATACCTTGAACGGACTGGGCGGCGATGACGTCATCCTGATGGGGGGCACGCTGGACACCGTCGACGCGGGCTGGGGCGCCGACCGCATTGTCATTGGCAGTGGTGGTGGCACCGTCAACGGCGGATTTGGCGCCGACATCCTGTCACTTGGGAATGAAGCATCCCGCGCGGTGATCGACTTTGAAAATGGCTCCATCGAACTGCTGCAGACCGATCTGAATGTCGTCTGGCTTGACACCGGAACAACCGAGGCGCGGACGTTCCTTTTGAATGACCTGACGCCACTCGATGTGCTGGAGGCGGATCCATTCTTTTCCAACGACATCACCGACACCACGCGAGAGCTTCCGGGCCCGACGTCGT
>CAZMKY010000157.1:0-1865 GCA_964566835.1 uncultured Rhodobacterales bacterium | reverse complement strand
CCAATATTGCATCGACAAGAACCAAGCGCGGAGGTCCTGCGCCTTGCCGGGAATGAACTTCAGGATCTTCGGCAAACGCCGCAGCATCTTCATCTGCTTCTGACCGGATGCCGCAGATGGTTTGGCCGTGCCTCTGAGCTTTTTCAGAAGCTGCATGGCCGCCGAACTCGGCGCGCTCATGTCCAAATCGCCCATCTTCGTCAGTCGGACGACCGCGTTGTCGGCGATGACGCCCACGAAAGCGTCCGCGCGCTCCCGCGCCTCTTGAAGCTCTGGTAAAATGGCTTCGATGTGATCTTCGAGGAACAAGAGGTTGGCAATGACGATGTCGGCCGCACCGACAGCTGCCTTTGCCTCTGCCAGGGCGTTCTTGTCTTCCGCCCAACGCGCGGCGGCATGGACGCTGACGGACAGGCCCGGAAACTCGTCAGCCAGACGCGCCTCGACACGTCTGGCCGGACCAGCGGCATGGGCGTCCAGCGTGACGATTGCCACGCGGTAGCCGGGGATTGGACCGTCACCGCGCATAGTGGGCCTTCGCCTCGTAAAGGGTGTCGACGCTGATCTCGCTCAGACCACGCTCGGTCGCGAAGGCTTCGGTATTGCGACGCGCTTTACCGCGGACAAAGAACGGCACCTTTCGCAGCTCTCGTTCTGCCGTATCCAACCAGATGACCTCTGCCCCGGTCCTTTGTTCGGAAATACCCCGGGGGAGCGTCGGCTCTGGCGGCGCGGGGGCAGCGCCCCCATGGTGTGACGCACCGGCGCCATCGTGGAATTCGAAGTCTTCGCGGAACATCGTCAAAAGATGCTCTTCCAGACCCATCACCAGTGGATGGATCCAAGTGTCGAACAAGACGTTTGCGCCTTCCCAACCGGCTTGTGGGCTGTATCGGGCCGGAAAATCCTGAACATGCACCGGGGCAGAGATAACGGCGCAGGGAATGCCTAGGCGTTTGCCGATGTGCCGCTCCATCTGCGTGCCGAGGATCATTTCGGGCTGCAGTCGCTCGATCTCGGCTTCGACATCGAGATAGTCGTCCGTGATCAACGCCTCGACCCCGAACTCCCTTGCCAAGGCCCGGATCGGGCGCGCGAACTCACGGTTGTAGCAGCCGAGACCTGCGACCTCGAAACCCATCTCATCCCGCGCAACACGTGCCGCCGCAGCGACATGGGTCGCATCACCGAAGAGGAAGACACGCTTTCCCGTGAGGTAGGTGGAATCCACTGAGGCCGACCACCAAGGCTGACGCAGACGGCTTTCGTCGCGGTGGGCCTTGCGCCCTGTCATTGCCGCGACTTCGTCGACAAAGTCTCGCGTTGCGCCAACACCGATGGGAACCGTCTTGGTGAATGGCTGGCCATATTGACGTTCCAGCCAACGCGCGGCTGCTTCGCCCGTTTCTGGATAAAGCAGCACGTTAAAATGCGCTGCACCCATTCTGGCAATGTCTGTGGGGCGCGCACCAAGCGGCCCCACAACGTTCACGTCGACGCCCATATCATTCAAAAGCGCGGTGACCTCGACAATGTCGTCGCGATGGCGGAAGCCGAGCCCCGTTGGACCCAGAATGTTGGCCGAGACGCGTTCGGTCCGGTCCATCGGGCCGGCAAGGTGGCGGACGATCTGGAAGAAGGTCTCGTCCGCACCGAAATTCTCCTTGCGCTGATAGGACGGCAATTCGAGCGGGATGACAGGAACCGGCAATCCTAGGGCCGCGGCCATGCCGCCCGGATCATCTTGGATGAGTTCCGCCGTGCAGCTCGCGCCCACGATAATTGCCTCGGGCTGGAAGCGCTCATAGGCCTCAAGGCAGGCCGTCTTGAAGAGATCGGCCGTATCCGAGCCCAGATCGCGGGCC
>CAZMKY010000156.1:0-2190 GCA_964566835.1 uncultured Rhodobacterales bacterium | reverse complement strand
AGTCCAACGGACCTGAAGCGCGCTGCAGATCCCGTAGGAGCGGCCAACGACGAGGCGCTGGACATCGCGCTTCGCTGGGCAGACGCCATATTGCCTGCTTGGGGCGTCCATGGTGCCCATCTGGGAAAAGGGCCCGACTTGTTGGCCAGATTGCGTCGCCGTCGAAAACCAGTCTTGCATCTTGGACTGACGAAAGACGGCCACCCCAGGCATCCTCTTTATGTCGCGTACCGAGACACGCCAAAACCGCTTTGACTGCTTATCGTGTCTGCGCCTGATCCGAGGCCCGTGAAACCAGTCTGATGTCGCGTGCCGTGGCAAATGGAGCGCCTGCCAGTATCGCAGCCTCACGACCGTCAAGGAACAGAATGCCATCTGCGCCATCCGGCGATGGTCGGACTTCGATGCGTGCGTCCTGCTGCGTGCGCGCACCCATGTCGACTTCGATCACATGTTGTCCGGGGGCGAAGGCCCGGAAACTTGGGATCGGCTGCCCTGGGCGCAGCACAAATTCCGTGATCCGACGCGGTTTGCGCGGCTTTGCAATCGGCGAGGTCAGTCCTGTCAGCGCGATATCTTGGGTCGACGTGCCATCGCCCACGCTGACCGTGATGTCATTCATCGGCAAGGCGGTCAGCCCGGGAAAGTGGACCGAGGTTTCGCCACCTTCACCGGACAAAACCAGCGCGACGCCGTCACCGCGTTCTTCAAGGCAAAGCGTTCGGTCCATGTCGGCGACACGAACGCGACATCGATCCCGCCCCGGTCTGAACCCCGGAATGCGAACAGCCGCATCCCCCAAGTGTACGGTGAAATTGCGAGTAGGAATGTCAGTCATGTGCATCGCAGCCCCTTTCGGCCTTAGGCCTAACTTGGTTTCGTAAAAAACCCCTTTCCGAACAGGCATTCTTCCCCTATACGCCCCCATCCGCACCGCGAATGCGTGGTCGGACCCTCCATGGGCCTTGCTGGACGACATCCCGGCCTGCGCCATCACTCGAACCTATAAAGGAGACCCCGATGTCGATTACGGCTGAAGAAAAAGCCCGCCTGATGAAGGAATACGGCACCAAAGACGGCGACACCGGTTCGCCAGAAGTTCAGGTTGCCATCCTCTCGTCGCGCATTGCCACGCTGACCGAGCACTTCAAGACCCACAAGAAAGACAACCACGGCCGCCGTGGTCTTCTGAAGATGGTCGCGACGCGCCGTAAGCTGCTTGACTACGTCAAGGGCAAGGACGAAGCCCGCTACCAGGACCTGATCAAGCGTCTGGGTCTGCGCCGCTAAGCGACGAGGCCGATACCGTGCGTACCATAAAGCACGGCGTCGAGACTTTGCAGTTCTGCAGAGCAGCAAGAATCATCAAGCTTCGAAGAGTGGCCAGCGATGGCCACTTTTTTTATTCTGAATGTCCGAAGTCACGCGCCGCCACCTGCCCAAATCACAGAGAACATCATGCTTGATATTTTTCTGATTGCGCCGCCGGGCCTTGCGCATCTTCTGGGGTCGGAAGCGCGTGAGGCGGGCTTCAAGGTGACTTCGATCGAATCCGCAGGCGTTACGCTGGAGGGCGGCTGGCCAGACGTCTGGCGGGCGAACCTTGTACTGCGCGGGGCCACCCGGGTCTTGGTGCGGATCGCCGCGTTCCGTGCCATGCACCTGGCTCAACTCGACAAGCGCGCCCGCAAAGTGACGTGGACCGATTTCCTTCCCAGCGGCGTGCCGATCCGTGTCGAGGCCACATGCCGCAAATCCCGCATCTATCACGCAGGCGCTGCGGCCCAACGCGTTGAGAAAGCGGCGGCGGATGCGCTAGGGTGCACGCCCAATCCCAAAGCAAAGACTGCACTGAAGGTGCGGATCGAAGACGATCTCTGTACCATCAGCCTCGACACGTCGGGGCCATCGCTCCACAAGCGTGGCCTGAAAGCCCAGGTCAACAAAGCGCCAATGCGCGAAACCCTGGCCAGCTTGTTTTTGCGCGCTGCCGGCTACGATGGGACGGGCCCGGTCGTGGACCCGATGTGCGGGTCCGGCACGTTCGTGCTGGAAGCCGCGGACATGGCGACGGGTGCAGCGGCTGGCCGAAACCGGAGCTTTGCGTTCGAGGCGTTCCCAACCTTCGACGCCGCCGCCTTTGAAAATATGAAAGCAGCAGTCCAGCCCGTCGCGCCACAGTCTATCTTC
>CAZMKY010000155.1:0-1990 GCA_964566835.1 uncultured Rhodobacterales bacterium | reverse complement strand
TCGAACAGGTCGAGCACGCGGCCTCGATCCGCCAGCCCGAGCATCGCGCGGACCTGATCTACGGTCGTCTCGCCTGCGCCGTGGCTGATCGCCTGATCCAGAAGCGATGTCGCGTCACGGGCGGAGCCTTCGGCGGCGCGGGTGATCAGGGCGAGGGCGTCATCGCTGATTTCGGCACCTTCGGCCCCCGCAATCTTTTGCAGCAGGCCGATCATAATTTCCGGCTCGATCCGACGTAGATCAAAGCGTTGGCAGCGGGATAGGACGGTGACGGGAACTTGCCGGATTTCGGTCGTGGCGAAGATGAACTTCACGTGCTCTGGTGGCTCTTCAAGCGTCTTCAAGAGCGCGTTGAATGCGTTTTTGGAGAGCATGTGCACTTCGTCGATGATGTAGATTTTGTAGCGGGCAGAGGCCGCACGGTAATGCACACTATCAATAATCTCGCGGATGTCGCCGACGCCGGTGCGAGAGGCTGCGTCCATCTCCATCACATCGACGTGGCGGCCTTCCATGATCGCCGCGCAGTGTTCACATTGACCACAGGGTTCAGTGGTTGGGCCGCCAGTACCGTCCGGCCCAATACAGTTCATGCCTTTGGCAATAATACGGGCGGTGGTGGTTTTGCCCGTGCCGCGGATACCCGTCATGATGAAGGCTTGCGCGATGCGATCCGCCTCAAACGCGTTTTTCAGCGTGCGGACCATGGCATCTTGTCCCACCAGGTCGGCGAATGTCTCTGGCCGGTATTTGCGGGCGAGCACTTGGTAGGCGGGTTGGTCGGACATGCGTGGCCTTGTTCGGATTCGGATCGACTGCGGCAGGTTACGGGGTGGGGGCGATTTGGTCCATGGGGTAGGATGGCAGCGAGGCGAATAATCGGGTAGGGCTGGCACATGGCGGAATTTCCGATCTTTGAACTTGCTCTGGCGAAGGGTGTCGCGGCACTTGGCCCAATCCCCGGGCGGACTGGTGCCTACGAGGCTGATGTCTCTGCTTTGCTCCGCTGGGCGCCTGACTTGGTGATTTCGATGACGGGTGAGCATGAGATGGACCGTGTCGGAGCCTCGGAAATGTCGAAGGAGTTGGCCCTCGCAAATGTGGATTGGCGACACGTTCCTATTACGGACTTTGGAATACCAACTGCGAACACTGAAGAGACTTGGGCGTCCGTGCAGGCTCAGGCGCTGGACGTTCTTGAACGTGGCGGGCGCGTCTTTGTTCATTGCTATGGCGGCTGCGGAAGGTCGGGGATGGCCATTCTGCGGTTGATGGTGCGTGCTGGGGAGGACCCCAATTCAGCCTTGGCGCGGTTGCGGGCAGCGCGGCCCTGTGCGGTAGAGACCGACGCCCAATTTGCGTGGGCGTCGGGTGTCGCAGGCTAGCGGCCTTTCTTTTTCATGGCGGATTTGACCATTTTGCCGAATTTGCGCTGACGCACGTGTGCCTCGGCCAGTGTTTCCGTCGCATAGTAGTCTTCGCGTTTCAGTTTTTGGTAACGCTTTAGCCGGTCGGGTTCGATGTCACCTGCTTCGATCGCGGCAGCCACGGCGCAGCCCGGTTCGCCTTCATGTTTGCAATCCCGAAATTTGCACTGGTCGGCGAGTTCCGAAATCTCGGGGAAGGTCGCGTCAATGCCGTAGCTGACATCCGCGACGCCAAGGCCCCTCATGCCGGGGGTATCAATCAGCCAGCCACCAGATGGTAATGCGTGCAGGCTTCGACCCGTGGTCGTGTGTCGACCGCGGGCGTCATCCTCACGGATTCCTTGAGTGGCGGCTGTTCCACCGGTAAGTGCGTTGGTTAGTGTCGTTTTTCCTACGCCGGAAGAACCGACAAGAGCTACGGTTTGGCCTTTGCCGGACCAAGGCGCGAGGAGCGATGCGCTTTGCGTTTCTTTGGCATTCATTGCGATCACCTCTAAACCACGGCCTAGCTTTTGGGCGCGGGTGACGTAATCCGATGCATCATCGACCTGATCGGATTTGGT
>CAZMKY010000154.1:0-3318 GCA_964566835.1 uncultured Rhodobacterales bacterium | reverse complement strand
GAAGCAGACGTCACGGTGACCCGATTGTCCGAGACGGCCTATTTGGTGGTCACACCCGCCGCAACGCGCGTCGCCGATCAGGAATGGATTCGGCGTCACATCGGTGATGACCGCGTGGTCGTGACAGACGTCACACCCGGTGAAGCCGTTATCGCGGTCATGGGGCCGAAAGCGCGAGATTTGATGTCGCTGGTCAGCCCCGACGATTGGTCGGATGCTGCGCATCCTTTCGGTCTGGCGCGCGAGATTGAGCTTGGCCTGGGCTTGGCGCGCGCGCACCGCGTCAGCTACGTCGGTGAGCTTGGGTGGGAAATCTATGTGTCCTCTGACATGGCCGGTCACGCTTACGAGACATTGCGCGATGCGGGTGCAAATGTCGGCGCAAAGCATGTGGGCTTGCACGCAATGGATAGCCTGAGGCTTGAAAAGGCGTTCCGTCACTTTGGACACGACATCACGGCAGAAGATCATGTTGTCGATGCAGGGCTGTCTTTTGCCGTCAAGACCGACAAGGCAGACTTCATCGGACGCGACGCAGTTCTGCGCCGGAAGGAAGAGGGACCGAAAGCCCGTCTGCTTCAGTTCAAGTTGAAGGATCCCGAGCCACTTCTCTACCACAACGAAGCTGTTTTGCGTGATGGTGAGGTCGTGGGGTATTTGTCTTCCGGCAACTACGGACACCACTTGGGCGCCGCTATGGGGCTGGGCTACGTGCCTGCCATGAAGGGCGTGTTGGAGCCGAAATACGAAATCGAGATCGCGGGCAAGCTCTACGAGGCTGAGGTTTCGCTGAAGCCGATGTATGATCCGAAAAGCGAGCGTATGCGGGGCTAAGACAAAACGTAACGGGTGGTCTGGCGGAAGAGTTCGCCAGGCTTGACACTGATCGATGGAAAACCGTCGTGATTTGGCGCATCCGGCCAGACTTGAGGCTCCAGCGCAATCGCTGTGGGCTTTCCGGTGTAGACTTGGAAGCCCGGCGCGTCGGTGAAGACGTCGAGTTGCCGGCCTGAAGTACCAACAAGGCTGGCAACTGGCCCCTCGGTGGGGTCAAGGCAGAAATTCGTGTCGAGCTTGTCCGACGGCGCCGCCATCTGACGAAGATCGTAAATCGAATTGTCGACGGGCCGGACTTCGCCTGTCGGAACGGTGTCGGCATCGGTCGGCAAGTAATGCGACGCGGCAACTTGTAGCCTGTGGCCTTCCCACGACTGTCGCCCATCGAGGTTCCAATACCCGTGATGGCCGATATTCAAAAACGTTTCGGCGTCTGTGCTGCCGGTGATGTCGATGGAAATGGTCGTGTCAGCTACACTATAGGAAACAGCAATTCTGCGATTGCCGGGCAGCCCGCCTTCGCCATCGGGCAACAACACAGACAGGCTGACTGCGTTGTCCGAGGCTTCGTCCACATGCCAGATCTTTGATTGGGTTCCGTGCGATCCCGAATGCAGGGCGTGTTTGCCAGCTTGATTGCGTTCCATCGTCAGCACTTGGCCGTTCAAGCGCGCTTGGCCGCCACCGATGCGGTTGATGATCGGACCGATAATGGGTCCGGCATAAATGGCATCGCCAAGAGCCTCGTCGACCGTTGCAGAACCCAGTGCGAGACTTGGTCCGGCATCCAGTTGCACGACGTTCAGGCGCGCGCCAAGCGTCAGGATCTCCAGTGCGAGCCGATCCGATCCGATCCGAAGCAGATCGACCTTCCGACCGTCGGGTGTGTGTCCGAAAACTGTCATAGCCGTCTCGAAGCATGGAACGCCACAACACTCAAGTCCTGAGCGGGCACAAGTGCTTCTGCCTGCGTCTGGAAGGCGACCTGAGTTCAGAATTGGCGACAACTGTCAAAAGGCTGGCATTCGCGGTCAATATCTGCCGCGCCGTGCGTCGCTATTCCTTGGCCATCAGAACGATCCAAGGAGAAAAGCAGATGCAAGACCACCCAATCCTCGTCATCGGTGCCACCGGCAAGACCGGTTCGCGCGTGGCAACCAAACTTGAAGAAAACGGCTACAGCGTGCGCCGCGGTACAAGGCACTCCGCCATCCCCTTCGATTGGGAGGCGCCGGAGACATGGGCCCCCGCATTGGAGGGCGTCAAAAAGGCATATGTAACCTATTTACCGGATCTCGCGTTCCCCGGTGCCGTGGAAAAGGTCGCTGCTTTTGCCGAAGTTGCTCGCGACATTGGGTTGGACCACATTGTATTGCTGTCCGGTCGCGGTGAGCATCACGCCCGACTTGGCGAAGAAGCCATCCGGGCCTCAGGTATCGACTTCACACTGGTGCGGTCCGCTTGGTTTGCCCAGAACTTCAGTGAAGGCTATCTGCGCGATCCGATCCTCGCCGGAGTGCTGCCTATGCCCGGCGGCACGATCCAAGAGCCGATCATCGACATTGACGACATCGCGGATGTCGTGTTCGCCGTCTTGACGGAAGACGGACACAAGGGACAACTCTATGAAGTGACTGGTCCCCGGCTCATGAGCTTCTCTGAAATGGCGGAAAGCCTGTCGCGCGCCATTTCGCGTCATGTTCAACACGTTCCCATCACGTTCGAAGACTTTCACGCCAATGTCGCGGCATCTGGTGGTGACTTCGTGGCTGATGTCTTCACCGCCATTGCCCGCGAAACGCTTGATGGTCGGAATGCCAGAACGGCTGATGGTGTGATGCGCGCGCTCGGGCGACCACCTCGTGACTTTGAAGACTATGCCGCCAAAGCGGCTGCATCCGGTGCCTGGACATCTGCTGCCTAGGCCACTTACGCGCCGTGCGAGGAAGAAAGCATTCCTTCGCACTGCCCCAAAAGAAAGGAAACTCTTCCATGTCTCCCCTTATCTTCCTGACTTTGCAGGCTGCCATCTTGGCCTACGCCCTTGTCGGCGGCGTTTTTCTTGCCTTTTCGGACTTCATCATGCGGTCGCTGGCAAACACGTCTGGCATCGGTGGTGCCGAGGCCATGCAGGTCATCAACCGCGAAGTGTTTCGTTGGATCTTCATGGCGCTTTTCATTGGTATGGCACCCGTATCATTGGCGATTGCAGGCTACGGTGGTTTTGTCATCGGGAATGGCCCGGGCACGCTCTTCCTGCTGGCCGGATTGATTTACGTCGTGGGCTGCTTCGGAGTGACAGTCTTCTTCAACGTTCCCATGAACGAAACGCTTGCCAAGATGGATGTCGGTCAACAGGCCACACAGGCCTATTGGAGCGAAACATACCTTCCGCGCTGGACGTTCTGGAATACCGTCCGCACCCTTGCCACAACGCTTTCGGCGGCATTGATGCTGATCGGATTGCTATGGCTGACACAA
>CAZMKY010000153.1:0-2292 GCA_964566835.1 uncultured Rhodobacterales bacterium | reverse complement strand
CCAGAGCGATTGGTCCGAACATCGAAATGTAACCAAAGATCCCATCCACACCCAGCCTGATCACCCAAAGGCCGTCAGCAATGGTGATATCGTTGCCATTCGCGTCAAAGATCCGCGAACGAGACCAACGCCCCCACCCTGTAAGTGGTTTGTCGAGCGCTCGCTCAAGCATGCGGTCTTCATTTACAAATCGCGTAAGGAAAGACTGATAGCGCGTTGGCGAGAATGCCCTGAACTGCTCCAAGATCCAGCCATAAGGCAAAAGCCCGAGCGACCGGATGACAGGATAGAGAAGAAAGGCAACAGTTGTGAGACTTGCCGCGCGAAGCTGCATGCGCTGCGTTGTTCCAAGAACCAACGGCAGGAAAAGGAGTGTAATCCCCAGGGCGCCAATGTTCTTGCTGAGAACCAGTACGCCAAGAAGGTAAAGCAAAAGAAAGCCCCAAAGTCCGCTTTTAGATCCACCTGCGGAACGAACCAAGGCTGCGCAGCAAAGAACCGAGGTTGATAGGAAAAAGCCAAGCGATAGGCCGTGATCAAGGAAGACGATCGGGCGCCAACCGCCCATCCGGAAGTGTTGTATCCAACTGTGCGGGAAGAACCCGTAGACCCAGCGGTTCAGCTGAGGGCTGAGACGAATTTCAACCAGCGCCAACACGGAATACGCCGTCGCACACAAAACAATTGCGATACAAAGCTGCCGGTGCGCCTCAATCGTCAGAAAGCGTCGCCGTGCCGCCCAGAGGATTGGAACAATGCTTAGCGCCGGCGTCATGTGAGAAAGTACTTCACGTGGGCCAAGCGCCGGACGCAAAGCGCCGCCATTCATAATACTCGTGCGATTGTTCAACCAGGTCGCAATCGCGCCAACAACAAACAGAACGACACAGGTTATCAAGATGCGCCGAACCCAAACTGCTTCGGATGGCTTGACGTCCTGTTTGCGGTCAGGCGCTGCCAAAAACCCCAGCCAGAGTGAAATGCCAATGATAATGTTCTTACCGATCCCCGGCAGACCCGGTAGGTCGATAACGGTCGTAGGCATAAACAAATAACCGACCAGCGTTGTGTAAATCGTACCTCGCACCACACCAAGCTTGGCGAACAAAAGAACCGCAACCAAGGGGAATGAGAACAACACAAGGCTGGGCGGGATCATGAAAGGCTCTTCATGCTTGGGTCCGCACGGGCGGGTCAGTGACACACATACAGTCTAAAGCTTCGGCATAAGCATAGTCTTAGCGGGCAGGCTACAAAAGTGTGGCAAACGTCATGTCAGAAAACAGTGACTTTTCAAGCAACTTTAGCCGCTAGATCGCTGTAATTAGTCTTCGATTAACGACAATTTCCGTTTAATCGCGCATGCTGGTGCAAAATTGGAAGAGGCTGGCCGTGATTCATCCTGTGATACTTTGTGGTGGTTCTGGAACCCGCTTGTGGCCCGTTTCACGCAAAGCATACCCCAAGCAGTTTGTCCCGCTGATCGGCGATGAAACGCTTTATCAAAACACGCTTCGACGCTTTACCGGCGAAGCCTTTGATGCGCCCTTGATCCTGACGGGTGATGAGTTTCGGTTCATGGCGGTGGAGCAGGCAACGACCATCGGGCTGTCCGACCCAACCGTGTTGGTCGAGCCTGTAGGGCGCGATACGGCACCTGCCATTCTGACCGCTGCTCTCTATTTCGAGGACCATCCTAATGACGTGCTCGTCATTGCCCCGTCTGATCACGTCATCGAAGACACGACACAGTTTCAAAGTGCAATCGAAGACGCTGCAGAGGCCGCGAAAGACGGCGCGCTTGTGACCTTGGGCATCACGCCTGACCGCCCCGAAACGGCTTATGGCTATCTTGAACTGGAGAACGGCGAAGAAGCGGTTCGCTGGCTGAAAAGCTTTCGTGAAAAGCCGGATGCTGAAACCGCAGCCAGCATGCTCAGCGCCGGGAATTTCCTCTGGAATGCGGGTATCTTCGTATTCACGGTGGGTGCCATACTGGACGCGTTTCAAACGCATGCCGCAGACATGGTCGCCCCCTGCCGCGAAGCCCTAAAAGCCGGACGCAGGGACCTCTCGTTCTTCCGCCTTGACGAGGCGGCCTATGCCAGCGTCCGCGCTCAATCCTTCGACTATGCCATCATGGAAAAAGCCGAGCGTGTAGCTTGCGTGCCATTTGATGCCGGATGGAACGATCTGGGGGCGTGGGACGCGGTCTATGCGGCCAGTCTGCCCGGCAACGACGGTGTTGCGCAGATGGGCGATACGTTGGCCATCGATTGCAGCGACACGCTG
>CAZMKY010000152.1:0-4488 GCA_964566835.1 uncultured Rhodobacterales bacterium | reverse complement strand
TTGTCGATTGGCGCGCCGGTCACAGAGACCAGTTTCACGTCACAGGTTGTGGTTGCTTCTTTAATGGCCGCTGCTGGGTGGCCGATGGTGTAGATCATCGCGTCAATGTTGTTGTCGCAGATCTCTTTGGCCATTTCAGAGCCTTTGTACTCGGTCGCCAGAGAGAAGTCGTCCATGGACATGCCGAAGGCGTCCATCACCACTTCCATGGTTGCGCGCTGACCGGAACCTGGGTTGCCGACGTTCACGCGCTTGCCCTTGAGGCCTTCAAAGCCTTCGATGCCGCTGTCTGCGCGCACGATCAGAGTAAAGGGCTCTGGGTGCACAGAGAACATCGCGCGGACGTCTGGGAAGGGGTTGTCAGAGAACTTGGAGGTGCCATTGAAGGCGTGGAACTGCCAGTCGGACTGGGCCACACCGAACTCAAGCTCACCAGCTTTGATGGTGTTGATGTTGTAGACGGAACCACCAGTTGATTCGACTGCGCAGCGGATGCCGTGCTCTTTGCGGTCGCGGTTGACGAGACGACAGATTGCGCCACCCGTCGGATAATAAACGCCGGTCACGCCGCCGGTGCCGATCGAGATGAATTGCTGGTCCTGTGCCGTGGCCATGCCGCCCAGCGTCAGGGTCGCAGCAGCCACCAGACCGCCAATAAACTTGTGCGTTTTCATGAATTTTCTCCCATGTCAGTCGCGAGCTTGACCGCCCGCTTGGGGTAGAGCCTTGAATCTCTGGCGGCCAATGTCCAACGGAATCTTACCTTGCGTTCGTTCTGCGCTTATGATCCGGCCCATAGGAATTGTTCTGGCCATGCTGGTTCGAAGCAGCCGGAATCCGCGTCAACGACAAGGAGGCCCTCATGAGCCACGTCTTCCCGCGCGCTATCAACTCACCGCCCCCTGTCGCCGTTGGTGGAGAGGGGTGCTATCTCATCGATGCCAACGGAAAGCGCTACTTCGACGGCTCGGGTGGCGCTGCGGTTTCATGTCTTGGGCATGGTGATCCGGAGATCATTGAGGCGATCCAGAATCAGGCTGAGAAACTGGCCTTTGCACATACCGGGTTTTTCACATCAGAACCGGCGGAGGCATTGGCGGATCTGCTCATACGCCACGCACCCGGTGATCTGGACCGGGTGTATTTCGTGTCTGGCGGATCAGAAGCGGTCGAGGCCGCCTTGAAGCTTGCACGCCAATATTATCTGGAGATCGGGCAGCCAAATCGGCGTCATGTCATCGCGCGCCGACAAAGCTATCACGGTAACACGCTTGGCGCCTTGGCGACCGGTGGAAATGCGTGGCGGCGTGCACAGTTTGAACCGATCCTAATGGACGTCTCTCACATTGCGCCGTGCTACGAATACGTGGGGCGCACCGAAGGCGAGAGCGCTTTCGACTATGGTCAGCGTGTCGCGGCCGAGCTTGAGGCCGAAATCCTGCGCCTTGGTTCCGATGATGTCATGGCATTCGTGGCCGAGCCTGTGGTCGGTGCGACCATGGGGGCCGTTCCGGCTGTTGAAGGCTATTTTCAGGCAGTGCGCGAGATCTGCGACCGCTACGGTGTTTTGCTGATCCTAGACGAAGTCATGTGCGGGATGGGGCGGACCGGATCGCTTTATGCTTGCGATGGTGATGGGGTCGTCCCTGACATCCTCTGTATCGCGAAAGGGCTTGGCGCGGGCTATCAGCCGATTGGTGCGATGCTCTGCTCCGCCAAGATCTATGACGCGTTGAAGACGGGATCCGGGTTCTTTCAACACGGCCACACCTACATCGGGCACCCGGTTGCCTGCGCAGCCGGGCTGGCAGTTGTCTCCGCGCTTTTGGATCGTGGGCTTGTGGCCGGCGTAGCGGCAAAAGGCGCGGCGTTGCAGGCCGCGCTGGAGGCGCGCATCGGCCAGCATCCGCATGTTGGCGACATACGTGGAAAAGGCTTGTTTCGCGGCATTGAGATCGTGGAAGACCGCGAGACGAAGACACCTTTTGACCCCCGGCAAGGTGTTGCCGGCAAGTTCAAGAAGGCGGCCTTTGATGCAGGCCTGATTTGTTACCCAATGAAGGGGACGCGCGACGGTCAGGTCGGCGATCACGTCCTTCTGGCACCACCATTCATCCTGTCGGATGACCAGATTGGCGAGGTCGTGGACAAGATCGAAATCGCGCTGACGGCTGCCCTCGAGGAGTGATCTGACCTTGTGACGTTGCGGCACGGGTCTTACGTGCGGCGTTCGCAAACAGTAGGTGTTTTCGGCAATCTGACCGAGACGCATGATGCAAGACACACCCCAAGTTTCCGCAGCCGATCTTTTGGCAAACATGAAGGCGGCCCACGCCAAGGATCCGTTCCCGACCGCCCGTCAAAGGAAGGATAGGCTCAGTCGGCTAGAGGCGGCTCTCTGGGCCTGGGAAGACCGTCTGGTTGAAGCGATGAGCGAGGATTTCGGCTACCGCGTGCCGATTGAGTCCCGCTTCGCAGACATCGTTGTGACGGTCGCCTCTGCCCGGCATGCGCGGCGCAAGCTTGGACGCTGGATGAAGCGGCGCTTTGTGCCGACACCGTTCCACCTCTTGCCCGCGCAAGCGCGTGTCCAACCGATACCGAAAGGCGTGGTGGGGATTGCCGCGCCTTGGAACTTTCCGGTCCTCTTGGCGCTGAGCCCTCTTGTCGATGCTTTGGCGGCGGGCAATCGGGCGATCATCAAACCTTCCGAGGTCACGCCGCGTACGGCGGCCACGATGGCCGCGATGATTGCCGAAGCCTTTTCGCCAGACGAAGTGGCCGTCGTGCTGGGTGGGCTGGATGTGTCAAAGGCCTTCGTTGCACTTCCGTTCGACCATCTGGTTTTCACCGGGTCCACCCGGACCGGCAAGGAAGTGGCGAAAGCCGCGGCGGAAAACCTGACACCCCTCACTTTGGAACTTGGCGGGAAAAGCCCTTTGATCCTTGGTCAGCACGGGAATGTCGACCGCTTGGTCAACCAGATCATTTTCGGGATGCTCCTGAACGCGGGTCAGACCTGCGTTTCGCCGGATTACCTTTTGGTCCCAGAGACAGAACTGGATCTGGTCGCCGACACAATGTTTGCGCGGTTGCAGGCGGCTTACAGGCAGCCGTCGTCATCCGAGAGCCTGACATCCGTTGCCTATGATGCGCATTTTGAGCGCTTGCAGAGCCTTGTCAAAGACGCAGAGGAGCGCGGTGCTGATGTCCGCAAAGTCAATGTGCCTGGCGACAAGCCGCGACGCTTCCAGCCGACATTGGTGATCGCGCCGCCGATGGATGCGAGCGTCATGCAGGAAGAGATCTTTGGTCCCATCCTGCCCATTCTGCCCTACCGTGACCGCGCGCATGCCGAAGAAATCGTGGCGGCAAACCCGGACCCGCTTGCGCTTTATGTGTTTACTGACAGCAAGGTCGAGGCAGACCATTGGCTGAACAACGTCCGCTCCGGAGCCGCTGCCGTGAACGAGGTGGTCATTCAACTCGTCACCGACACGCTGCCTTTCGGGGGCGTCGGCGCGTCTGGCTACGGCGCCTATCATGGCCGAACCGGTTTTGAGACCATGAGCCATATGAAGGGCATCTTGTTCCAAAGCCGGTGGAACGCGATCCGCCATCTGGCGCCGCCTTATGGGAAACGTGCCAAAGCGATAGACAAAAGCTTCCGAAAGTTCATCTGAGCCACTCGCCTAGCGCTGTTCGGTCTGCCAGTCGGGGTGCACCCAAGGACGCGCGTTGTCAGGCGGTAGGCTTCGCCCAAGGATGTGATCGGCAGCCTTTTCGCCGGTCATGATGGACGGCCCATTGAGGTTGCCATTCGTCACACGCGGGAAGATCGAACTGTCCGCAACACGCAGTCCTTCAACGCCGATGACGCGGGTTTCGGGATCAACCACTGCCATGGGATCATCCACCGCCCCCATCTTGCACGTCCCACATGGATGATAGGCGCTTTCTGCGTGTTCCCGGATAAAGGCGTCGAGCGCATCGTCAGACTGCGCGTCCTCTCCGGGCGCAATCTCGCGATCCTTCAGATCCGCGAAGGCCGGTTGGTCGAAGATCTCTCTCAGAATACGAATACCCGCGCGGAAATCGCGCCAGTCTTCGGGGGCAGACATATAGTTAAACAGGATCGACGGCATGGCCGCAGGGTCAGAGGATGTCAGTTTCACGCGTCCGCGCGATGGGCTGCGCATGGGGCCGACATGGGCCTGAAAGCCGTGGCCTTTCACCGCCGAAGATCCGTCATAGCGCACCGCAATGGGCAGGAAGTGGAATTGCAAGTCGGGGTAGGGGATGCCAGCCCGGCTGCGGACGAAGCCCGTGCTTTCAAACTGGTTCGTGGCCCCGGGACCGGTTTTGGTGAAAAGCCAGCGCGCACCGACATAAGCTTTCCCAAGCAAGTTCCAATACTTGTAAAGCGACACGGGCTTGGATGCCGCGTATTGGATATAGGCCTCTAGGTGGTCCTGAAGGTTCTGCCCC
>CAZMKY010000151.1:0-2997 GCA_964566835.1 uncultured Rhodobacterales bacterium | reverse complement strand
TCCATGCTGCTCTGGTGTCTCATTCTGGCTGTCTTCGGGGCCCTTGCCGCGCTGTTCGGGGACAACCTGCCAGACCGTCTGCGCGCGCGTGTGCTTGGGGTGCAGGCGAGCGTTGGCGTCGCGTTTCTGGCCTTTCTGATCTTCACATCGAACCCTTTCCTGCGTTTGGCCGAGCCGCCGATGAACGGGCAGGGGTTGAACCCGCTGTTGCAAGATCCGGGCTTGGCCTTCCATCCGCCGTTTCTCTACCTCGGCTATGTCGGGCTCTCGATGAGCTTTTCGTTCGCGGTTGCGGCGTTGATCGAAGGACGGGTCGACGCAGCGTGGGGGCGTTGGGTGCGCCCTTGGACGCTACTCGCTTGGCTGAACCTGACCATCGGCATCGCGCTTGGGTCTTGGTGGGCCTACTATGAACTGGGCTGGGGCGGCTTCTGGTTCTGGGATCCGGTTGAAAATGCAAGCTTCATGCCATGGTTGATCGCGGCGGCGCTTTTGCATTCCGCGATTGTCGTTGAAAAACGCGAGACGTTGAAGAGCTGGACCATTCTTCTGGCCATTCTGGCGTTCGGCTTTTCGCTGATCGGCGCATTCATCGTCCGCTCGGGCGTTCTGACGAGCGTTCATGCCTTTGCCAATGATCCTGAGCGCGGTGTCTACCTTCTGGCGATCACCGGGCTGTTCATGGGAGGCGCTTTGACACTTTTCGCCGCGCGCGCCGGGGCGTTGCAGGCCAAGGGTGTGTTCGGTCTGGTCAGCCGGGAAAGCGCGCTTGTCGCCAACAACGTCTTGCTGGCCGTGGCAACTTTTGTGGTCTTTGTCGGCACCATCTGGCCCCTGATCGCCGAGATGATCTGGGACCGGACGTTGTCGGTCGGACCACCGTTCTTCGACATGGCCTTCACGCCCTTCATGATCGCGCTTGCGGTCATTCTGCCGATTGGCACCCTGATGCCCTGGAAACGTGCCGAGATCGGGCGCGCGATGTCACGCCTCTGGTGGGCGCTTGGCGTCACCTTTGCCGTGGCTGCATTGATCTGGGTTTTGCAGACCGGCAAGACACTGATGGCGCCGATTGGCTGGGCCTTGGGCGTCTGGCTTGTGGCGGGATCGTTGGCAGATCTTTGGCAAAGATCGGGACGCGGGGGGCTGCAGGACAAGCTTGGCCGCGCTACACGGCTGCCAAGGGCCGATTGGGGCCGGGTCATCGCGCATTCGGGCCTTGGCGTGACGTTCATCGGCATTGCAGCAATGCTGGCGTGGGAAACCGAGGATATTCGTATCGCCCAGGTGGGCGAGACGTTTGAAGTTGCCGGCTACGATGTCACCTTGGCCGATGTCATCGACACGGAAGGACCGAACTATTTCACGACGATGGCGACGTTGGAACTGGCACGCAATGGCCGCGCGGTGGCGACGTTGACGCCCGAGAAGCGGGTTTATCCCGTAGCCGAGATGCCGACGACTGAAGCCGCTATCGACAACGGTGTCTTTCGGGATCTCTACGTTGTCATTGGCGACCCGCAAGAGGGCGGTGGCTGGGCGGTCCGGACCTATATCAAACCCTTCGCCAACTGGATCTGGGCTGGCGCGATCATCATGTCACTGGGCGGGATCGTCAGCCTGACCGACCGTCGCCACCGCGTTGCGGCGGGCGCGCGGAAGGCGCCACCGTCCAATGTCGTGGCCGCCGAATGAAACGCGTTGCTGCGATCCTTCTCGCGCTTTGCGTGGCTTTTCCGGTTTTGGCTGTCGAGCCGGATGAAATCCTTGACGATCCGGCGCTTGAGGCGCGGGCCCGCGCGCTGAGCGAAGACCTGCGTTGCCTTGTCTGTCGGAACGAGAATATCGACGAAAGCAATGCCGAACTGGCGCGGGACCTGCGCATATTGGTCCGCGAACGTCTTGTCCTTGGTGACACCGACGACGAAGTGATCGAGTTTGTCGTTGCACGCTACGGCGAATATGTCCTTTTGAACCCACGCGCGACGGGGTCCAGCCTGATCCTTTGGCTGTCGGGGCCTCTGATGCTTCTCTTGGGCGGCGGTGTCGCTATCTGGACCCTGAGACGACGGCCCTCTGAGCAGGCGGAATTCGCCTTGTCAGAGGACGAACAAGCGCGACTGGACGATCTTCTGTCGAAGTGACGCCCGGTTCCCCTTTTCCGAACCGTTTAGTTCACATACATACGCGGAGACACAGTTGGAGCTTTCCGCATGCACTACGATGCCATTCGCCTGTCTTACACCGACGGTTACGCCGTTATCACGCTGAACCGCCCGGACGTGATGAATGCGCTGAACGCGCAGATGCGGGCCGAGTTGCTGCACGCGTTGAAAGCGGCGGCGCGTGATGCTCGCGCCATTGTTCTTACCGGGGAAGGTAAGGCGTTCTGTTCGGGCCAGGATCTGGGGGACCGTGGCAATGCAGCAAGCCTTGATCTCGAACGAACGCTCCGCGACGAATATGTGCCGCTTCTGAGAGCGATTTATGACTGCCCGGTTCCGACGATTTCCGCGGTGAATGGCCCAGCGGCCGGGGCCGGGGCCAACCTTGCCTTGGCGGCCGACGTCGTCATCGCTTCGGAAAACGCGATGTTCCTTCAGGCCTTCACGCGCATCGGGCTTATCCCGGATGCGGGCGGCACGTATTGGCTGCCACGCCAGATCGGGATGCCGCGCGCGATGGGCGCCGCGCTCTTCGCTGAGCCTGTCACGGCCGGACAGGCCGCGGACTGGGGCATGATCTGGGAAGCCATTCCGGAGGCGGATTTTGCCGCGCATTGGAAGGCGCGCGCCGCCAAGCTGGCCGATGGCCCGACCATGACGTACGGACTTCTGAAAAAGGCCATGAAAGCCAGCATGAATAACACCTTGGACGAACAACTGCTGGTCGAGGCAAAGCTGCAAGGGCAGTGCGGCAAGACCCGTGATTTCAAAGAAGGTGTTCTGGCGTTCCTTGAAAAGCGGAAAGCCAACTACGAAGGCCGCTGACCCGCCA